>NBLL01000061.1 GCA_002084355.1 Bacteroidetes bacterium 4572_128
TTAAAAGCATAGTTTTTAGGTACGAAATTAAAGATAAATATTGGTACAGTTTCAACATAATAGCGATGTTTCTTATTAATATTAAAAGTTTAATTTAGTTTATTAATAAAAAAAAAAATTTTTTCAAATTCGTCTAAAATTTTAATGTTTTTAATTTATTAAAAATAAAAATTGTTTTTTCAAAAAACGATAAATTTTAATGATTTTTTTATTATCAAAAAAAAAAATTTTTTTCAAAAAATGCCAAAATTTTAATGATTTTAAATTATCAAAAAAAAAATTTTTTCAAAAAACGCCAAAATTTTAATGATTTTAAATTATCAAAAAAAAATTTTTCCAAAAAATGCCAAAATTTTAATGATTTTAAATTATCAAAAAAAAATTTTTTCCAAAAAACGATAAATTTTAATGATTTTAAATTATCAAAAAAAAATTTTTTCCAAAAAACGATAAATTTTAATGATTTTAAATTAATAAAAAAAAATTTTTTCAAAAAAACGGCAAAATTTTAATGATTTTAAATTAATAAAAAAAAAATTTTTTCAAAAAACGCCAAAATTTTCATAAAAAAAATTATTTTTTTCTAAGTTGAAAATTTTCGCCAAGATAAACTTTTCTAACTTTTTCATCATTAGAAAGTTCTTCTGCTGTTCCTGTTTTTAAAATATTCCCCTCGAAAAGCAAATATGCTCTATCTGTTATTTTTAAAGTTTCGTGTACATTATGGTCAGTAATTAAAATACCAATATTTTTTTCTTTTAATTTTGAGACGATTTCTTGAATATCTTCTACAGCAATGGGATCAACTCCAGCAAATGGTTCATCTAATAAAATAAATTTAGGACTTATTGACAAAGCTCTTGCGATTTCTGTTCTTCTTCTTTCGCCTCCGGAAAGTTGATTTCCATAGCTTTTTCTTATTTTATTCAAACTAAATTCATTTATCATAGATTCTAAACGTTCTTTTTGCTTTTCCTTAGAATAATTTGTCATCTCTAAAACTGCTTTAATATTATCTTCCACGGTCATTTTCCTAAAAACCGAAGCCTCCTGAGCAAGATATCCTATTCCTTTTTGAGCACGTTTATAAATCGCTTCTCTTGTTATATCCAATTTATCAAGATAAATTTTTCCCGAATAAGGTTTAATTAAACCAACTATCATATAAAAAGACGTTGTCTTTCCTGCTCCATTTGGTCCCAAAAGACCAACAATTTCACCCTGTTCTACAGAAATAGAAACACCTTTTACAACAGTTCTTCTTCCATATTTTTTAACAATATTTTCTGTGTATAATTTCATAAAAAAAATTAAGCCGACCAATAAATAATTTTTTTTGTACGAAAAAACTCCTCTTCAAAATAATCTTTTAAATTATAAATTGAAATTTGTTTTTTATAATTTTTTATTTCATCAACAAAATCTCCACCTTTCCAGTAGAAAATTCCATTTGGCAAAGAATTTTTATGTTTAAAATGTACATTTTTTTTTGAAAAATTCAAAAATTTACTAAAATTTGTTACAGATCTACTGACAACAAAATCAAATTTTTTTGCAAAATTCTCAGCTCTAATTTGTTCAGATTGACAATTTTCTAATTCTAATTTTTCAATTAACTTTTGGAAAAAAAATTGCAAGCGGAATACCCGGAAATCCTCCACCTGTTCCTATGTCGAGAATTTTTGTATTTTCACGAAAATTAATTATTTTTGTGATGCCAAGAGAATGTAAAACATGCTGTTCATATAATTTATGAATATTTTTCCTTGAAATCAAATTAATTTTAGAGTTCCAAAAATTATAAAGTTCTTCTAAACTTTCAAATTGATTAATTTGTTTTTTTGTCAGTTCCGGAAAATAATTTTTTATTTTTTTCATAATTTTTTAATTTAAACCAGTGCTTCCAAAACCTTTTTTTCCTCTCATAGTTTCTTCTAAAATTTCAACTGGTTTCCATTTTGCTTGTAAACACGGTGCAATTATTATCTGAGCAATCCTGTCTCCATCTTTTATCAAAACTTCTTTATCGGACAAGTTAATTAAAATTATTCCAATTTCACCTCTATAATCTGCATCTATCGTTCCGGGAGAATTTAAAACTCCTATTCCTTTTTTCAAAGCTAATCCACTTCTTGCTCTAATTTGCGCCTCGTAACCTTCAGGAATTTCTAAATACAAACCAGTTAAAATTAATTTTCTTTCCAAAGATTTTAAAAAATAAGACTCTTCTAAATTTGCTATCAAATCCATACCTGCAGAAAGTTCTGTTTTATAAGATGGTAATGGATGTTTAGATTTGTTTACAATTTTTACTTCTAAAAACTTATCTTCTTTTTTGAAAAATTTTTTTTTTAAATTCTCTCTAAATTTCATATTTATTTATAAATTTTATGTAAAAATAATTATTTTTTTTATTTTTTAAACCATTCTTTTGCTTCTTTTTCATTATTAAAAAACATAATTTTATATTTTTTATTTTGATCTTCTTCCATTGTTTGCTTCATTGAAAGCATAGTAATAAAATCATCGCTTTCTATAATAGCATATTTAACTATCCCCCCAATTTTAAATATTTCCGGAAGAGTTTCTTTTGCATTCCATAATTGCAAATCTGGTGTAACAATAAATTTATAATTTTTTTGGTCGGCAAGTAAATTTTTAGGATTAAATTTTTTAACATAATCAATGCCAATAAGCATAACTTTTTTATATTCTTCATCTGACATATATTCTGTTTCTGCAGACCAATAATAATTTATTGACAAATTTTTTGCGTCATAAATAAATTTAACATACTTGTTTCTGTATATTTCCATAATATATTTTTTTTAATTAAAAAATTAATTTATAGCGATATTAATAATTTATAATATCGCTATAAATTTTAATTTAAAATTATCTTTTTTGTAAAAGATTTATTTTCTGTTTTTATTTTCATAAAATAAATTCCTTTTTTTTCTTGACACAAATCAATAGAAACGTCTTTATCAAAATAATTTTTATAAAAAATTTTTTTTCCAAAAATGTCAAAAATTTCAATATTCATTTCTTGCATTTTATCAGTTTTTAAATAGAATTTATTTTTCGTAGGATTTGGATAAATTAATAACTTATTTTCTAAGTTTATATTTTCAATATTTACAACTCCATTATTTGCAGTAAATCTGTGCATAAATTCTTGATAATATAAATTTGCAATATCTTCGCTATGAATAATTAAAGTATTTTCATCATTTTTATTATTCGCTGCATTACTCCAATTATGCGAACCTGTCAAAACCGTTGGGTCAGAATTTGGATTATTTGGATCAACTATCATTAATTTGTGATGTAAAGTTCCTCCAACAATATTATCCGAAACGAAAGAATTACCTAAATTTTCATTTAAAATACTAACTGCTAAATCAGAACATTCACCTTCTTCTATAAATAATTCATCATTTGCCGAATTAATAGTTTCTATGATTTTTGAATTTGCTCCGTCAGATGGACTAAAATAACATTCAACAATTTTATCATTTATCAATAATTTATGTGGAGTGTTATCTGTTTTCTCAATACTAAATTTTGAATTTGAAGCATCTGGATTTTCGCCATCACTTCCCCACATTTCTTCAAATTCCATTTGATAAACTTTTGTTATACTTTGATCCTGTAAAATAATTATATTATTTGCATCTTGATTTACATTTCCAGAGGTCATATTCATCGAACCTGTCCAAAGTATTGGGTCATTTGGGTTTTCAGAATTTGCATCTATAATAACAAATTTATTATGCATAATTCCGTATTCCTGTGCTTCTGGACTTGCTAAACGTGGCACACTTGCATTTAAATCTCCTATTCCCATATTTACATTTGTTCCGCCAAAAATTACTCTAACTCTAAGTCCATTATTATGTGCATCATTTAAAGCGTTGCTAATGTTAGAGATACCAGTATTATTTAAATTATAAATGCAAAGATCTACAGAATATTTTGCTCTGGAAATATAATTTATCAAAGTATCGTCAGCACTTTCTGTAAGAGTAATTGCGTCAGTTCCATTGGAAAAAGAATTATCAGAAAAAGCTTTCACATATACAACTTCTGAAGCATTTAAACCATCAATATTAATTGTATGTTCTGTTGTATTTTCTTCATTATATAAAGTTCCTAATTCTAAATCTAATGTGTTTCCGTAAAATAATCCTGTAGAACCTTCATTATCTGTTGTCCAGGAAATATCAAAACTATTATTTGTTATGTTATCAATTTCCAAAGAAGAAGTTATGGAAATTTCTCCACCTCCGACAATATCATCTAAATCTCTAATTATTAATTGATAACCAGAATTAGGACTACTGTAAGAATATTGAGATGCAATTCCAACAATAGAAATACTTCCAACAGGAATTAATCCTCCAACAAGTGGCGAGCTACTTCCAATGTAAGTTGTTACGTTATTTGTTCCGTCAGAAAAAGTGTAAGAAGTATTACTACCAAAACTTTCTCCACCGTTTGAAAATGTTACATTATCAAATTGTACAAGTTCGCTTTCTGTATTTTCGCCTAATTCAGAAATATTAACAATTGTTGGCGAAATTTCATTATTTGAAGAGTTTACAGTGAAACTTGTAACTGGGTCTATTTCTAAAAGATAATTATAATCTTTTAAAACTCCTGTAACAGTAATTTCATCACCTCTTTCAACATCTGATAATTGACTTCCATAAGCAGCAATTCCAGCTGTTTCATCTTGGAAATATCTGATAGAACCAAGTTCAGAACCATTAGTAACGATTCCAGTTACCGTTACGGTTTCTCCAATATTCATACTTCTTGCTTCAGCAATATTTTCTTGGGAAAAAGAAATTTGAGAAAATAATAGAAATATAAAAAATAAAATAAAATTCTTCATAAAATATTTTTAAAAATTTTTTAAAATTATAATTTTTATTAAAAAAAAAATTTTTTAATTAAAAAATTTTTTTTTGCGATTTTAAAATTATAAAAAAAACGGCATTTTTTTGAAAATATTTTTTATGATTTAAAAATCATAAAAAAAAACGGCATTTTTTTGAAAATATTTTTTTGCGATTTTAAAATTATAAAAAACGGCATTTTTTTTGAAAATATTTTTTTGCGATTTTAAAATTATAAAAAATTTGCTTTTTACTTGAAAAATTTTTTTCAAATAAAAAATTAAAAAAATCGTTTTTAAAATAAAAAAATTGAAAATGCGCATTGGAATTTTTTTAAAAAAATATATTTTATTAATTTTCATTTTAAATATTAATTTTTCTTATGGACAATTTAGAAGTAAGAATTTAGAGAATTATGATAAAAAACCAATTAATTTTGGTTTTTCTCTTGGTTTTAATACTATGGATTTTAATGTTCAATTATCTAAAAATTTATTATTAAATAAATTTGATTCTTCTTCAAAAGTTCCGAGAGATGTCATTTATTCTATAAATGTTGAAAAACAAACTGGCATTAACATTAATATTGTTTCTAATTTAAGAATATTTGAATTTTTAGATTTGCGTTTTATGCCCGGAATAGAACTCGGACAAAGAAATTTAATTTATAAAATTTACGACGGAGAAATTTTTAGAGAGCATATTATGGAGATAGAATCTATTTTTATGGAAGTGCCTTTGTTATTAAAATTTAAAGCAATGAGAGATGGAAATTATAGTCCATATCTAATTGCTGGAATAAATTACCGTATTGATTGGGCATCAAAAAAGAAAATTAGGGAAGAGGAAAAACCTAAAATTAGATTAAATAGAAACGATTATTATTTTGAATTTGGAGTAGGTATAGATTATTATCTGCCTTTTTTTAAATTATCCACAGAAATAAAATTATCTGTTGGACAAAATAATATGGTAAATTTTGATAATACTCCACATTCAGATGCTTTGGATTTTTTACATTCTAGAATATGGGTTTTTGCTTTTCATTTCGAATAAAAAAATAAAAATGAGTAAATTATATATTGTTCCAACTCCAATAGGAAACCTTGAAGATATAACTTTTAGGGCTTTAAAAATTTTGAAAAAAGTTGATTTTATAATGGCAGAAGACACAAGAAAAACTTCTTTCTTACTAAAACATTATGAAATTCAAAATAAATTATATTCTCATCATAAATTTAATGAGCATAAAAATTTAGAAAAAATAATTAATCAATTGAAAGACGGTAATAATGTTGCATTAGTTTCAGATGCTGGAACACCGTCCATTTCTGACCCTGGATTTTTATTGGTAAAATCTTGCATAGAAGAAAAAATAGAAGTGGAATGTTTACCCGGAGCAACAGCTTTTATTCCAGCTCTTGTGAATTCTGGATTTCCAAACGACAAATTTTGTTTCGAAGGATTTTTGCCAAAAAAGAAAGGAAAACAAAAAAGATTAAAAGAATTGATGGAAGAAAAAAGAACTTTGATTTTTTATGAATCACCGTATCGTGTCTTGAAAACCTTAGAGCAATTTATGACATTTTTTGGAGAAGATAGGAAAGTTTCTGTATCCAGAGAACTAACTAAATTGTACGAAGAAACAAAAAGAGGTAATTTGAAAGAAGTATATGAATATTTTAAAAGCAAAAAAATAAAAGGAGAATTTGTTATTATCCTCGAAGGCAAAAAATAATTTTTTTCAAAAATCAATGTTTTTTTTTAAATTTAATTTTTTTTAATTATGAAAATGAAAAACTTTTTTTTATTAATTTTTCTGATTTCTTTTAAGTTTTTATATCCCCAGAATAATTTAATTTTTTCAGATAATTTTGACGACAATAGTAATAGATGGCGAACAAGTGGTTTTCCAACGGTGGCAAATATAAAAAATGGATATTTTTTTATTTCCAATAGATTAAGCGAAAAACCATTTTATGTTACACAATCTTTATTTGTTAATTTTCAAAAAGATTTTACCATCGAGGCTTCTATAAAAAATCTTAGCGAAAAAAGTGATGGTTTTTCAATTGTCTGGGGAATGCGAGATGAAAATAATTTTAATACTTTTTTCATCACTTCGGAAGGTTTTTTTGGGATAATAAAAAAATCGCACAACAGAAATAAAACTTTCGAATATAATAGAATAAAAAAAAATTTTTCAAAAAATTTGAGTAATAATTTAAAAATTAGACGTTCAGGAAGAGTTTTGGAATTTTTATTTAATGACGAAATTCTTTTCTCTATAAACCCAGATGAACTGACAAAAAACGAAGGAAGTAAAATTGGTTTTTCTGTTTCTTCTTTTACGAGTATTTCGGTAGATTTTTTAAAAATTTATCAAAATTCTGGAAAAATAAATTTAGTGAAAAATATGCGTTTTAAATCTCCGAAAGAAAATATGGGTAATTTAATTAATAGCAAATTTATAGAAAAATCGCCTATAATTTCTGCCGACGGTAAAACGCTTTATTTTATAAGGGAAAATCATCCGGAAAATGTTGGAAGATTAAAAAATCAAGATGTTTGGTTTTCTGAACTTGAAAAAAATGATAAATGGGGAAAAGCAGAAAATATTGGTTTTCCGATAAATAATGAAGATGGAAATTTTGTAAATTCTGTTATGCCAGATAATAATACTTTATTGCTTGGAAATACTTATAATAATGATGGTTCTTTAAAAGGTGGTGGAATTTCCATTTCTCACAGAACAATAAATTCTTGGAGCATTCCTAAGGATATTTTTATAGAAAATTATCATTCTTTAGGTCGTTATGTTTCTTATTCATTATCAGATAACGGAATGACATTATTAATGTCAGTGGAAAGAAATGATAGTTATGGAGGTAGGGATTTGTATGTTAGTTTTAGAACAGATAAAAATTATTTTTCTAAACCAAAAAATCTTGGTTCCATTGTTAATACGGTTTCAAATGAACATACACCGTTTTTAGCTTCTGACAATAAGACTCTTTATTTTGAAACTCAGGGAAAAGCAGGTTATGGAAATAGTGATATTTTTATTTCCAGACGATTAGACGAAACATGGACAAATTGGTCTGAGCCGCAAAATCTCGGACAATTAATAAATACAGAAGGAGCAGATGGAGGTTTTAATGTTCCGTCTTCTGGCGAATATGCTTATTTTGTTTCGCAGGACGAAAGCATAGGAGCATTGGATATTTTTAGAATTAAATTGCCGGAAGAACTTAAACCTGAGGCAGTTGCTTTAATTTCTGGAAAAATTTTAGACCCAAAAACAAATGAAGCAATAGGAGCAGAGATAGTTTTTAGAGAATTAGAAACAGGAAAATTAGAAGGAATTGCTCATTCAAATCCAAAAGATGGTTCTTATAAAATTACATTGCCAAAAGGTAAAAAATATTTTTTTATGCCGGTAAAAAAAGATTATTTTGCTCTAAGTCAAAATATAGATTTGACAAATATGGAAGAATATAAAGAATTAAAAACAGATTTAATTTTATATAAAATTGAAGAAAATCAGATTATTGAATTAAATAATTTGTTTTTTGAAAGTTCAAAATGACATACTGATAATGTTGGAAGTAAAAATTATAATTTGAAATTATCGAAAGACAGAGCTAAAGCGGTTGTAAGTTTTTTAATAAAAAACGGAATTGACGAAAAAAGATTAAGTTATAAATCTTACGGTATGGAAAAACCTCTGGCAAATAATGAAACAGAAATGGGACGTTCAAAAAATAGAAGAGTAGAATTTAAAATCATTTCTTATAAATAAGAAAAATTATTTTGAGATTAAAAAATATTAAAATTTTGGACGAATTAAAAAAAAAAAAATTTTTTTAAATTTAAAAAAATTGGCGTTTTTTTGAAAAAAATTTATTTTTAATTTAAAACATTAAAAATTTTGACGTTTTTCAAAAAAAAATAAGATTAAAAAATATTGAAATTTTGGACAATTTTTTGAAAAAATTTTTATTTTGAAATAAAAAATATAAAAAAATGTATAATAAAAAGAACTTATTAAAATCTCTTTCAGTTTCATATCAAAAATATTTAGAATATGGTTCTAGAAGCACAGAAAAATTAAAACCAATTCATAAATATGTTGCAGATACTTTGAAAAAAATTTGTGGAGAAACTTTTCAATTACATTATATGGATAATAATAATAAAGAAATGAAAGTTTCTGGAAAATATTATGATAAAAATATAGACATAACAGTTACAAAAAATGAAAAGCCATTTATTTGTATTGGGATAAAATTTGTAATTTCAAATTATAAACAAAATTCAAATAATTATTTTGAGAACATGATGGGAGAAACAGCAAATATTCAAACCATTAGAGATTTACCATATTTTCAGCTTATATTTTTACGATATAAAACTCCATATTATACCAAAGGAAAAATAGAAAAAAAAATAGAAATAATAAATGAAAAAGATTTACAAAAATATATTAATCTTGTTTATGATAATCCAAATGCTCATAGACCTTATGCAATTGGGATTTTTTTAATTGATATTAAAAAAAATAATAAAATAAAAGCTATAAAAGCAGAAAAAGTTTTTGAAAAAGAATTTGCAAAATTGTTCAATAATAAATTGTCCATTGACAATTTATTTAATGAAATAGAAAATTTTAAAACTTATTTTTTAAATAAAAAATAAATGGCTTCATTACAAAAAACCTATTCAAAAGAAAAACTAAACGGTCAAATTTACACTCCGGATTTTATTGTTAAAAAAATTCTTGATGATATTAATTATAATAATAAAAATATAATTGGTAAAGAAATTTTGGACCCCGCATGTGGAGATGGACAATTTTTGGTTCAAATTGCAAAACGAATAATAAAATTTTCAAAAAATAAGAATTTAGAAAAAAATTTAGAAAAAATAAACGGCTGGGATATAGATAAAAATGCCATAGAAATGGCAAAAAACAGATTAAATAAATTAATAGAAAATTTCAATATAAATATAGAATGGAATTTAAAATGTAAAAATTCGTATATTAGAATTCAACATTTAGAAAAAAAACAACGCATTTACATACAAAAATATTATAAATTTTGTAAAACAGGTTCAACAGATATTTATATAGCATTTTTTGAAATGTCATATAATTTGCTAAAAAATACAGGTATTTGTGCTTTTATTACTCCAAACACATATTTTAGCACAGAAACAGCAAAAGAAATAAGACGTTTTTTTGAAAGAGAACAAAATATTATTTCAATAACAAATTACGGATCTATACAATTATTTGAAAACGCAAGAACTTACAGTTCAATAACAATTTTTTCCAGAAAAAGATATGATAATTTTTTGTTCAGAAAAGCAGATACAAAAAATGTTTTTAAAAAGCGTAAAATTAATTTCTCGGAGATTAAAAATAAAAATTTTTGGCAACTTTCTTGTGAAAAAATTTCTGTGAAAAATGGAAAAAGACTTGGAGACATTTGTGATATTCATGTAGGTTTAACAACGCTTGCAGATAAAGTTTATATATGCAAAGCATTAAATGAAAATGGAAAAACCATAAGCATAAAAACAAATTTAAAAGGAATTATTGAAATTGAAAAAGATATTTTAAAACCAATAATTAAAGCTTCTAAAATAAAAAAAGCAGACGAAAAAAATAATAATTATATAATATTTCCATACGAAAAACAAAATGGAAAAAATAAAATAATCTCTGAAAAAAAATTAAAAAAAAAATTTCCGATGACTTATGAATATTTCTTATCTGTAAAAAACGTTTTAAATAAACGTGATAATGGAAAACCAAATTCAATTATTTGGTATGCTTTTGGACGTACACAAAGCCTTAATACAAGTTTTGGCGAAAAAATTGTTTTTTCTCCTATGAATAAAAAACCAAATTTTATACATATAAAAAATAAAGAAACAACATTTTATTCTGGATATTGCATAAAATATAAAAATTCTTATGAAGAATTATTGAAAAAATTAAATTCCGAAAGAATGGAAAATTTTATAAAAATTTCAAGTAGAGATTTCGGAGGAAACTGGAAAGCATATAATAAAAAAATTCTTCAAGAATTTATAATTTAATTTTTTTTTGGAAAAATGTTGAAATTTTGGACGAATCATGAAAAAAATTTTTTAACATAACATTGGAGGTTTCTTTTTTAACACCAATGTTTGTTTTAATTTAAAATTTTGGACGAATTTTGAAAAAATTATTTTTTATTTCAATTTAAAATCATTAAAATTTTGGACGAATTTTGAAAAAAAATTTTTTTTTTAACATTGGAGTTTTTTTTTAAAACCTCCAATGTTTCTACATCTAAATTTTGGACGATTTTTTTTAAAATAATTTTTTAAAAAATTATTTTTTATTTTTGCAAAAAAATTAAAAATAATTTTATGTATTTACAAATTCAAAATAATGTGTTTGATGCAATTTATATTTTATTTAAAACATTATCAGAAAGCAAACATGAATTAACTGGATTTGGTCTCGCAGAATTAATAGTAAAGATAGATTAATTTATGAAATTAAAGAAAATGAAATTATTATTATTTCTTGCTTGGACATTATCTATAATAAATTTTTTTTTTAATTTCAAAATAAAAATCATAAAAATTCGTAAAAAAATGTCGTTTTTTTACGAATTTTTTTTATTATTATTATAAAAAATCATTAAAAAATGTCGTTTTTTTGAAAAAAAAATTTTTTTTTAATTTCAAAACAAAAAAATATATTATGCCAATTTTATCTAAATTTTTGGGAATTATTATTAAAATATTTGTGAAAGACCATCCGCCACCACATTTTCATGCGAAATATGCAGAATATAAATGTTCGGTAAATATTGATAACGGTGAAGTAATAGCAGGAAAAATGCCTCCTAAACAAAAAAAAGAACTTAAAAAATGGTCTAAAAAGAATAAAAAAAAATTGCTCAAAAATTGGGAAGAAGCACAAAAAGGAAACCCTAAATTAAAAGAAATAAAATGAACTTAGTAAAAAAATTAATAAAAATAGAAGCTTTTATTTTGACTTTAGAATTTCTAAATAAAGAAATATTAAAAATAAATTTAAAAGAACAAATTAAAGAATGGGCAGAAGAACCAAGTAATATTTTTAATGAATTATTAAATGAAGAGTATTTTAAAACTGTGCAATATGATGAAGATTGGGAAACAATTTATTGGGATAATGGTATAGATTTATGTGCTGATCTATTGTATAAAATCGCTCAAAAACAAAAAATAACTAATCTTTAAATTTCGTAATTTTTCCAAAAAATTTTTTTTTAATTTCAAAATAAAAAATATTAAAATTTTGGACGAATTTTGAAAAAATATTAAAATTTTGGACCATTTCAAAAAAAAATTTTTTATTTTGAGATTAAAAAATATTGAAATTTTGGACGAATTTTGAAAAAAAAATTTTTTTTAATTTAAAATTAAAAAATATTAAAATTTTGGACGAATTTGAAGAAAAAATTTTTTTATTTTGAAATTAAAAAATATTAAAATTTTGGGCGTTTTTTGAAAAAAAAATTTTTATTTTGAAATTAAAAAACATTAAAATTTTGGATGATTTTTGAAAAAAAAATTTTTTTATTTTGAAATTTAAAAATATTAAAATTTTGGACGATTTTTGAAAAAATTTTTTTTATTTTTGAAATTAAAAAATATTAAAATTTTGGACGAATTTTTGAAAAAAATTTTAATTTTGAGATTAAAATATTAAAAATTTTGGACGATTTTTGAAAAAAAAAAATTTAACATTGGAGGTTTTTTTTTAAACCTCCAATGTTTGCTTTCGAATGAAACAGATTTTTCAATAAGTGCAAACAATTACTTTTGCATAAAATAATCAATGGACCAGCATCACTAACTATTATTTTCATTGTTCCATTTTTCTATGGTTCGTAAATCATCATCCAGGTCATAATCAACAACTGGTATATTCATATTAGATAGAAAAACCATCGTTTCAGTAAGACTAAGTTTTAATTGTTTTGCCAATTGCCCTAAACTTATGTCTCCCCCTTGGTAGCCTTTTATTAAAAGCCATTGTATTAATCCAAGTTGAAGTATTTCCTTAGAAAAAGATGTAAATAATCCAACAGCTTTTCCTTTTTCTATTATTAAAGTATAATTATCATCCTGATGAACTGACTTAAACATATCTATATTACTATCATTTAATATTATTGTATGCATAATTAATCATTTTATTGTTTCATTAATTTTTTTCGAAATTATTTCCTATTTCATAGGATTTTTTAAAATTTATAATTATATAATTTTGCTAATTTAAAAAAATTAAATAAAAAATAATTTTTTATTTAATTTTTTTAAATATTTTTTATTACATTTAGAAAACGTAATTATTGTTTTAATTATTTTTTTTAATTAAAAAAAATCAGCATTTTATTGAAAAAAAAATTTATTTTTAATTTAAAAATTTTGACGTTTTTCAAAAAAAATGAGATTAAAAATCATTAAAATTTTGGTCGTTTTTTGAAAAAAATTTTTAATTGAAAAACATTAAAATTTTTGGCGATTTTCAAAAAAAAAATTGTGATAAGCCTTTAAAATAATTTGTCTTTGATTTTTATCTTTAATAAAAGGACAAACGATCTTTTCAAAATAAATAGGAATAATAATCAACTTTCTCAATAAAGTATATTCTAAACAATTATTATTTGCTTTTTCATGGAAATTCTGAAAAATAATATTTAAAACTTTTTCAAAATTTTGCTTTTCATCTTTCAAAGGAAAAATCAAATCAAACATTTCTATAATATCGTCAATCACTCTTTGCTGTCTATCTATTATTAAAGCAACTCTATTTAATTTACAAATATCAATGGTAGTATTGCCTCGCTCTTGCTCATCTGTACCAATGATATTGATACCTTTTTTATTTTTATCTATTTCAAAAAAAAAAAAATCTATTGGCTCATCAATTTCTGGATTGATAATCATTGCTAACTCATTTTTCAAAGGAGTTTCATTTAACAAATTCTTAGATTTATCCATTTTCCCATCAGATAACAAAGTCGGTTCTTTAACTCTTTGACTTTCATCAAGTAATGGAAATTTGTTACTTTTTGGACGATTGCAATTTTCACAAGTTGGTAATAAATTACTCCATTCGTAAGCTAACCAATGATAACCTGAATGATTATATTCAGGCTTTTCTTTATTTTCCCTTGCCTTTTTTGGGCGATAATGTTCTATCCTTTATAACAATCTGCATTGACCTCTTTACTTTCTAATAAATGCGATTCATTATTTTTTGCACAGTCTTTTAAATTTTTTGGAATTTGATAAAAATCTTTTTCTATTTTTCTCATTATTCCTTATCTAAAAGTTTTAATAATTTTTCTGTTTTTTCATCACTCAAATAATTGGTAATTTCTTTTCTTTGTTTCTCTTTCTCTACAATTTTTTGATAATTATCTTCTGTATTTACAAATTCATCATTGGGCTTACTAATTGGGATAATATTATCAAATCCAAAAATAGGAGAAGTCAGTATGGCATTTGGCGTTAAAGTAGAAAAATCAACATCTAATTTCTTTACGATAATACCATCTTGTTCGTTACGTTCCACATTTAAAATAATTGTATTTGCCGGAGCTCCCAACAAAGGGATAGGGCTATGCGTAGAAACAATAAACTGAACATTTGGGAATAATTCGCTCAAAGTTTGAACTAAATTTTTCTGCCATTTTGGGTGTAAATGATTATCAAATTCATCAATAATGACGATGCCTTCAATATCTTTTGTTGTTTTGATAGCTTTGTCTTTCGTAAACTTTATTAGAAAATCGCCAATAAAACCAATAATGCCTTTCATTCCCATTGCCAATTTATCAAAATTCATATAATCTTCGTTATCTTTTTCCTTATAACGAACGTATTTACCTGTGTGATATTCATTAATTTCTACTTTGATGTCTTGTAAATTTGGTATCAATTTCTTGAGAAGATCAATTATCAAATTCAAAAAAGGCTTCAATTCTTTATTGCTATCTAAAATCGTTAATTTCTTTTCAATATTACTCATTATCGGCTTTTCTTGAAAAAAAGTCTCTTCTATTGTGCTATCGTCATAACTTTTTGATAAAAATGTGCGAATAGCAGAATAAGCGGATATATATTTGATGCGAGTAAAATTATCTAAATTAGAAGTATCATTGATAATATTTGTGTCTTTTTCATGAACTTCTACGCTCATTTGAGCAGATTCTAAATTATTTTTTTTTGTAATGTTTTTCAATAAATTACCATCATCATCGCATAAAGCAATCGTTAAAGCCTCTAAAATGGACGTTTTGCCCATTGCATTTTCGCCTGTTAAAAATATCCATTGAGTATCTATTGGAAAGTCAGCAATCGCAATATATTTAATACCTTTAAAATCAAAAATTTTAAATTGTTTAAGAGCGTAAGCTTTGATATTTTCTTTATTTTTATAAATATTTTTAGAAGCATCGTTTATTAATTTTACTTTTGTTTTTCCTGTAAAAATAATTTCATTATTTATCTGTATTGCTTTTTCATAATATTTTTTTGCTTGTTTATATTCTTTAAAATAATCATTTTGTAAAAGAATAGCTAAATTATAATAAGCATTTGCATAATTTGGGTTTAATTCTATTGCTTTTTCATAATATTTTTTTGCTTGTTTGTATTCTTTAAAATAATCATTTTGTAACAGATTAGCTAAGTTATTATAAGCATCTGTATAATTTGGATTTAATTCTATTGCTTTTTCATAATATTTTTTTGCTTGTATGTATTCCTTAAAATAATCATTTTGTAAAAGATTAGCTAAATTATTATAAGCATTTGCATAATTTGGGTTTAATTCTATTGATTTTTCAAAATGTATTTTTGCTTGTATAAACTCATTTTTTTGATATGCTTCGTAAGCTTTATAAAAAAAATATTCTGAAAAATAATTAAAAAAAACATTAAAATATTTGGATTTTTTTGAAAAATTTTTTTTATAATTTTAAAATAAAAAATGTTAAAATATTTGGATTTTTTTGAAAAAATTTTTTTAACAATTTAAAATTATAAAATTTTGGTTTTTTTGGGATTTTTTTTTTAACAATTTAAAATTATAAAATTTTGACGTTTTTTTTGAAAAATATTTTATTTTTGCAAAAAATAAAATTTGTAATTATGGAATTAAATTTAGTCATAGATTATCAGCAATTATTTAATCTTGTAAAACAATTGCCTTACAAGACCAAAATTAAACTTTTTAAAGATTTATTGCCAGAAATAAATAGCTCTAAAATTAAAACAGAATCTATCAACAAAGAAGAAGATTATAATGATTTTCAAAAACTACTTATAAATGGACCAGTAATGTCAGATGAGCAATTTAATAATTATAAAAATTTACGTGAAAACTTAAACAAATGGATAACAAAATCTTACTAGATACATCTATTTTGATAGATTATTTTAGAAAAAAAAATAAGAAAAAAACAGCTTTTGTGAAATTAGCAAAAAATTTTCAATTTTCAATTTCTGTTATAACAAAGCTTGAAATAATTGTTGGAGCAAAAAAATCGCAAAAAGATATTTGGGATAAAATTTTTGAAAAAATTACAATTATTCCAATAAACGAGAAAGAAATAGATGCTGCAATAAAGATAATACAAGAATTAAGGAAAAAGAACAAAATGATTGATTTAGCTGATATTTTAATCGCAGCAAATCATTGGCAAACAATTTAAAAATATCTACATTAAATTTAAAACATTTTAATAGGATAGACCATTTGAATATTTTTAATATTCAATAAAAATAGGAATAAAGAATTTTTTAATGATGAATTTTTCCAGCGATGCGGTGTTTTCAATGTATAATTGACATAAAAAAATCATTAAAAATTCTGCATTTTCTGAAAAAAAATTTTTTTTAATAATTTAAAATTATAAAATTTTGGTGTTTTTTGGAAAAAATTTTTTTATAAAAAAATGTTAAAATATTTGGATTTTTTTGAAAAAATTTTTTTTATAATTTAAAATTAAAAAATGTTAAAATTTGGACGATTTTTGAAAAAATTTTTTTTATAATTTAAAATTAAAAAATGTTAAAATATTTGGATTTTTTTGAAAAAATTTTTTTTATAATTTAAAATTAAAAAATGTTAAAAATTTGGACGTTTTTTGAAAAAAGTTTTTTTATAATTTAAAATTAAAAATTATTAAAATTTTCACGTTTTTTGAAAAATTTTTTTTTTTTAATATTAAAAATATTTGTTTTTTTGAAATAAAATTTAAAATAAAATTCAATGTTTCAAAAATCCGTCTTAAAAAAACATATTCGCTCATTAGATAAATTTTTATTAAATTCCGCTTATGATAAATTTCTAAAAATTTTTTCCAGAAAAAGAATTAATGAAATTGTAAAATTAAAGGAAGAAGAATATGCCGAAGGATTTCTGCGAGATTTATTTGTTAAAGTGCTTGGATACAAATTAAAACCAGATGAAAATTTCAATCTTGTTCGTGAGATGAAAAATCCTACAAATTCAAAAAAAACCGATGCAGCCATTTTAAAAAACGGTAATGCAATTGCTGTTATTGAATTAAAATCAACCAAAACAAAAGACCTGACAAAAGTAACAGAACAAGCATTTAATTATAAAAATAACCATCCATTTTGTAAATATGTGATAACTTCTAATTTTCAAAAATTGAGGTTTTATGTGGAGCATTCAAATGAATATCAAGAATTTAACTTGTTTGCTTGCAAAAAAACAGATTTTGAATTATTATATCTAATTTTAAATAAAGAAAATATTTTTATAGATATTCCACAAAAATTAAAAGAAGAAACAAAATTTCACGAAGAAAAAATTTCTAAAAAATTTTATAAAGATTATTCAAATTTAAAAAATGAAATTTTTGAAAATCTTATTCTGAGGAATAAAAAAATAGATAAATTAACTTTATTTAAAAAATCACAAAAATTATTAAACAGATTAATATTTATATTTTTTGCAGAAGATTATGGATTAATGCCGCCAAATTCGATTTTCGAAATAATTGATAAATATAAAAAATTAATTCAACTGGACGAATATAAAAAACTTTATGAAATTTACAAAGAATATTTTAATTATATAAATGCCGGAAGAGAAGGAAAATTTTATGCAAATAATATTCCAGCATATAACGGTGGACTTTTTGCAAAAGATAAAATACTTGATAATTTAAAAATTGATGATAAAATTTTAAAAAATGAAGTTCTAAAATTGGCATCATACGATTTTAGCACAGAACTGGACGTAAATATTCTCGGACATATTTTTGAACATTCGTTAAACGAAATAGAAGAAATGGAAAAAAAAATAAACCTTCAAGGTTTTAAAAACCTTGAAGGTTTAAAAACAAGCAAACGAAAAAAAGACGGCGTTTTTTATACTCCAAAATATATTACACAATACATTGTGGAAAATACTATCGGAACGCTTTGCACCGAAAAACGCAAAGAAATGAATATTTACGAAATTGAATTTGATAACAGTTACAATACAAAAAGAGGACGTTTAAACAAAAAAGGTAAAGCTCTTTTTATCACTTTTAACAATTATAAAAAATGGTTGGAAAGTCTGAAAATTCTCGACCCCGCATGTGGAAGCGGAGCATTTCTTAATCAAGCATTACAATTTTTAATAAAAGAACACAAATTTATTGATGATTTAACGGCAGAGCTAACAAAACAAAAAATTCGTTTATTTGATATTGACAAAAATATCCTCGAAAATAATCTTTTCGGAGTCGATATAAACGAGGAAAGCGTTGATATTGCAAAACTATCGCTCTGGCTAAGAACAGCACAAAAAGGACGAAAACTCTCTACACTAAATGAAAACATAAAATGTGGAAACTCATTAATTGATGACCCAAAAATAGCTGGAAATAAAGCTTTTGACTGGAACGGAACGAAAGAAGACATTTAGAAACAGTTTATAAAACAGCAATTGGAAGATTTGATTTATACACTTTATTTATTGAAAAAGCATTACAAATAAAAAAACAGTTTAGTTATTTTTCATTTATAGTTCCAGGAAAATTTTTGAACAATAAACAATTTAAACAAACACGTAAAATCTTATGCGAAAACCATTCTGTTGAAGTATTAAAAATAGATGATAAAGTTTTTAATGAAGCACAAGTTGATAGTGTTATATTACTAAATTATGGAAAAAACATCAACGAATATAATAAATATAAATCTTTTCAATTATCAGAAGGCAAATTGGAATTATTATCAGAAACTTCAATTGAAAATATTTTAAGTGAAGAGCAATATACTTTTAGGTTAGAAATAAGTGATAATTTTGATTATTTGATAAAAAAAATAGAAGAAAATAGTATTTTAGTAAGTCAAATAGCAGAAGTTAAAGATGGTATTGTCGCAGGTGTAATTAAGGATATTTTGTTTATTAACGATAAAATTAATGATAATTGTGAAAAATTATATTTTGGGAAACATATATCTAAATATTATTTGAATAATACTGATGTTTGGGTTAATTATATGCCAAATGAAATGATGAGAGAAGAAAAAAAACGAAAAAGAGATAAAAGAATTGGTTTGTGGATGAGAGATAAAAAAATATTTGAAAGAGAAAAAATTATTTACAGAAAAGTAGGTAAAGAACTTATAGCAACTTTTGCCCAAAAAGGAATTTACTATGAACAAACTGCTCATAGTTGTCATGTGACAAACAAAAAATTTCATCACAAATATATACTTTGCATATTTAACTCTAATCTTTTTAAATTTTATTATCATAAGACAAATTCGCAAGGTGGGAATATTTTTCCTCAATTAAGAATATCCTCAATTAAAAAATTACCAATAAAACAAATTAATATTGTAGAACAAAATAAATTCATCGAAAAAGCCGATTTAATGCTTTTCTTAAACAAAGTTTTTCAAACAGATAAAGATAATTTTTTACAGACTTTACGTGAGGAAAAAAGCCTTTTAAAATTAAGTCGGAAACTGCAAAACTTTCACAATATGGAATTCGATGAGTTTAAAAAAGAACTTCGCAAAAAGAAAGTAAAATTTTCACTTGGCACAGAAAACAACGAATGGCGAGAATATTTTGAAAAAACAAAAGAAAAAATAAATCATTTACAAATTCAAATTGATAAAACCGATAAAATAATTGATAAAATGGTTTACGAATTATATAAATTAAACGAAGAAGAAATTAAAATAATTTGCGAAAATTAAGAAAAAAATTTTTTTTATTTTGAGATTAAAAAATATTAAAATATTTGGATTTTTTTGAAAAAATTTTTTTATTTTGAGATTAAAATATTTAAAATTTTCGGCGATTTTTGAAAAAAAAATTTTTTTTAATTGAAATTAAAAAATATTAAAATTTTGGACGATTTTTGAAAAAAAAAATTTTTTTAATTGAAATTAAAAAATATTAAAATTTTGGGTGATTTTTGAAAAAATTTTTTTGAATTTATTTTTTATTTAAAAATATATATAATATATTTGCAATAAAATTTAATTTTGATAAAAATATCAAATGGAAAATATATTAAAAACAAAACAAATTAATTTAGAATTAGCTTACAAGTTTATTTTTTTTATTGAGAAATTAAAAAATAAATTTTCTATTTTTATTTTTTCATTAATATTCCCATTTTATTATCTTATAAAAAGAAAAAAAATTAAAGAAGATAATGAAATATTTAAAATGATTTTATCTGTTATTCCAGATTCTCATTATAAAGATTGTGAAAAATTACATCTTGATATTCAAAGAGTTAATAAATTTTATAAAAAAATACCACAATTTATTTTAATTGGCAAATTTCATGAAAATAAAAAATTAACCTTAGAAATTGATGAATTTTTAAAATTAAAAAAACAGCAGGAAATAGAAATCAAAGAAAACTTGACAGAAGCATTTGATGAATTGAAAGGAATTTTATCTGGAAGAAGAAAGGCATTAACAAAAGAGGATTTTTTTGCAAAATTTTAAAATGAATAAAAAATATGAATATGAATTTTTGCATTGTTTTCTAAAAGATGTGAAAAAATTATCGAAGAAATATAAGTCTTTAAAAATAGATTTAAAAAATTTCATTGATAATTTTGATAAAATTTTAAAAAATAGCACAGAAATCAAACCAAATATTTTTAAATCACGCCTATCTATAAAAAGCAAAGGGCGAGGAAAATCCGGAGGCGCAAGAATTATAACGTATAAAGTTACGAAAGATTTAAAAGTTTATTTTTTACATATATACGATAAATCACAGAAATCAAGTGTTCATATAAATTATATTGATGAATTGATTAAAAATTCCTAATTATTGATATGAAATAAGGTTTTTATTAAAAATATTAAAATTTTGAACGAATTTGAAAAAAAAAATTTTTAAATTTCAATTGAAAAATATTAAAATTTTGGACGAATTTGAAAAAATTTTTTATTTTCAATTAAAAAATCATAAAATTTTGGTTGTTTTTTTGAAAAAATTTTTTTTATTTAAATTTAAAAAATGTTAAAATTTTGGACGAATTTTGAAAAAATTTTTTTATTTAAATTTAAAAAATGTTGAAATTTTGGACGAATTTTGAAAAAATTTTTTTTATCTGAATTTAAAAAATGTTGAAATTTTGGACGAATTTTGAAAAAATTTTTTTTAATTGAAATTAAAATTATTAAAATTTTGGACGAATTTGAAAAAATTTTTTATTTTAAAAATTATTAAATTCATAAAAATTTGTAATAACTAATTTTATTTTTTTAATAAATTTAAATATATATTTGTAAAAAATTAAATTTTTAAAATTATGGAAGATAAATTTTATAAATTTTCTGAAATTAATATGAAAATATTAGAAGAAATAAGTGATTTCGAACAAGTGAGAAATCAAGATATTTTTAAAGAATGGTTTAATTTTCATTATGAAATAGAAAAGTCAGATGAAGAATTTTTATATAAATCAATAAAAGTAAATAGATATAATATTGATATTTATTCGGAGTTACAGTTGCAATTACATTTTATCAATCCACTTTTAAATAGGATACATTTTTATAGCGATAATTTTAGATCATGGTTTCAGCAAGAAATCTCTGGAATTGTAAATGGACATAAAATAAGTGGAATTTTGGATTTTATGGTTGCAAGCGGCACTTTAAAACCAAAGAAACCATATTTTTTTATTCAAGAATTTAAAAAATCTGCTCCAATTCCTAAACATCCCAAAGGACAATTATTTTCACAAATGGCTGTAGCAATAGAAACCAATAAAATAAACAAAATGCGTGGTGCATATAATATTGGTAGATTTTGGTTTTTTGTTGTTCTGGAAAAAATCAAAGATGGAAAATATCGCTACCACGAATCAGAAGCTTTTAATGCTTTGAAAATTAACGATTTAAAACAAATTTATATAATTTTAAAAGCTTTAAAACATAAATACTGTAAATAATGTGAATTTTTTAATTTTAAATGAAGATTTAATTAATTAAAATTTTGGACGATTTTTGAAAAATTTTTTTTAAATTGAAATTTAAAAATATTAAAATTTTGAACGAATTTGAAAAAAAATTTTTTTTTATTTTGAAATTTAAAAATGTTAAAATTTTGGATTTAAAAATGTTAAAATTTTTGGACGAATTTGAAAAAAAATTTTTTTTTAATTTGAGATTAAAAAATATTAAAATTTTGGGCGAATTTGAAAAAAAATTTTTTTTTATTTTGAGATTAAAAAACATTAAAATTTTGGGCGTTTTTTTGAAAAAAAATTTTTTTTTAATTTAAATTTCAAAAATGTTGAAATTTTGATCGTTTTTTTCAAAAAAAATTTTTTAAATTCCGAAATTTAAAAATGTTAAAATTTTTACGAATTTTGAAAAAAAATTTTTTTTTATTTTGAAATTTAAAAATGTTAAAATTTTAGATTTAAAAATGTTAGAATTTTTTACGAATTTGAAAAAAAATTTTTTTTTAATTTGAGATTAAAAAATGTTAAAATTTTGGTTGTTTTTTTGAAAAAAAATTTTTTCCAAGAAACGTCGTTTTTTTTAATTTTTTATATTATAAGTCTGTAAATTATGAAAAACAAAAAAATCTGTTTTTCTTTTTTTTCCATTGAAAATAAAATCTTTTTCATAAATATTATCGTAAGAACCATAAGCTTTAAATTTAAGATTATTATTTCCTTCTTTTAAATTTATTCTGGTATAGTGAATTGCATAAGGTAAAATTTGCCAATTTCGTGTGTCTGCTTTTTCTGTAACAGCATTTATTATACTTAAAGCTGCACCAAGTGCTTCGTCTTCTTTTGCGGCTAATTTTTCCAAAGCTTTTTTTGTCGCCATTCTTAATAAAGAAGCACCAATTTCTCTTAACATTCTATCTTTCAAACATTTAAAAGCAATATTATTAATATTTTGTGATTCATCAAGAATTAAATTTTTTCCATTTATATTAATTTCTGCATTCTTAAAAACTGGTTTTCTTTCTAAATATTTTGGAAAAGCAATTCTTGTTATTCCTAATGCGTTCCTTTCTTTTTTATTTGAAACATAATATGGGAATGAAATATCTAATTCCGAATTATAAAAAGTTACCAAATTACCACTGCCTCTTATTACTGTAAAATTTAAACTCCATTCACTTTTTACCGGACATAAACCTGTCTGCCAGAAAAATACCAAATAAGATTGATTTTTTTTATGTTTATATTTCTTATTAAATTTTTTTTCATAAAATCTTAATTCTTCCTGAAAACCTGTTAAATAAGCAGCTCTTAAAATATCTAATTTTAATTGCTCAGGAATTTTCACATTAAAATTTTTTTCATAATCTTCTTCATAAACTTCCAAAGCATTTCTATAAGCGATGAAAGCATCATTATAATTTCCATTTGCATCATAAATTAAACCCATTAAATTATTTGCAAATGCATCTCGTTGATAACGATTTTTATGATCTTTATGTTTGTCGTTTAATTCATTTAATTTAATGTTTATTTGTTTACACTCGACAATTGCTTCTTTGTATTTTCCAATTTCTAAAAAATTTAAAGCCTTATAATAATTTATCATAACTATTTCAAAATCTTCCGGTTTATAAGGTTTAATATTTGGATTTGAAATTAAAGTTAATGCTTCTATTGCAAGATTTTTATTTTGTTCGTCTATAATTTTATCCGCTTCATTAAAATAATTTAAACTTTTATTTTGGTCTTTCAACATCCAAGAAACAACACCACGATTTAAAAGATATAATAATCTGTTTTTTCCTTTTTTACTATTATCATTTTGCAGAAAAATATTTGCTTTTTCAAAATCTCCCGTTCTAAAATATTCTTGAAATTTTAAATTTTTTTGATAATAAGTTGCACAAGATACAAAAATTGTTATAGTGAAAATTGTTAAAAAAAAGTATCGTTTTTTAAAAAAAAATTTTTTCATTTTTATTTTATTTTTTAACAAAAATAATAAAAAATTTTATTATTATTATTTCAATTTAAATTATTAAGAGAATATTTTTGAATGAAATAATATTTATCAAAAATAAAAATAATTAGATTTTTGGCGAAGATATTTGGATACAAATATAATTTTGTAAAATTATTTTTATAATTTATTATAAAAATTTTTCATTTTTTTTATAAGATTAAAAAAATAACCAAAATTTTAATGTTTTTTATTTTAAATTAAAAAAAAAATTTTCAAAATAATGACCAAAATTTTAATGTTTTTTATTTTAAATTAAAAAAAATTTTTCAAAATAATGACCAAAATTTTAATGTTTTTTATTTTAAATTAAAAATTTAATGTTTTTTATTTTAAATTAAAAAAAATTTTTTCAAAATAATGACCAAAATTTTAATGTTTTTTATTTTAAATTAAATAAAAAATTTTTCAAAATAATGACCAAAATTTTAATGTTTTTTATTTTAAAATAAAAAAAAATGAATTATTTAATAATAATTCATTCTTTTTATAAAATTTATTTTATTTATCTTTTTTCTTTTTCATTTTTCTTCTTTCACGAATGTCATTTGTAGTAGCTTTTATTTTCGTATATTTATTTATAGTATCATAAACTACTGGTGTTGCAATAAATAATGAAGAATAAGTACCGACAACTATACCAATTAAAATCGCAAAAATAAAACCTCTTATACTTGCACCTCCGAAAGCAAATATAGCAAGTAAAACAAAGAAAGTACTCAAAGAAGTACTGAAAGTACGACTTAAAGTGCTGTTTAATGCTTTATTATAAACAACTCCTTTTTCTTCTTTTTTATAAATTCCGAGAAATTCTCTAATTCTATCAAATACAACAACAGTATCATTAATAGAATAACCAATAACTGTCAATAATGCCGCTATAAATGCTTGGTCAATTTCTAGAGAGAAAGGTAAAAATCCATATAAAATAGAAAACAAAGCAAGAACAATTAAAACATCGTGTGTTAAAGCAGCTACTGCACCAACTCCAAATTGCCAGTTTCTAAACCTAAATAAAATATATAAGAAAATAATTACCAGAGCGAAGAATATTGCTAAAACAGCTCCATAAATAATATCATCAGCAATGGTTGGTCCAACTTTTTGAGAGCTCATTCTATGATTTTTTATAAAATCATCAAATTGTTTTGTCCATAAATTTTCACTTCCGGAGCATGATTATCATAAACTTTTGCAAGCGATTTTGCTATGTCAGTAGTAGCAACTTTTTCATCAAATCTAACAATAAAAGTTCTTCCTCCGGTAAAATCAACACCATAATTTAAACCTTTGAAAGCAAGAGAAATTATACCCATTGCTACAATTACAATAGAAATTGTGTAAAAAGTTTTCCTTTTTGCAAGAAATTGAATGTTCATATTCTTAAAAGCTCCCTCAGTTAATTTTGTTGCAAAAGAAATTTTATCTTCTTTTTCGTTCCAAAAAGTAAGGAAAAGAATTCTTGTTAAGAAAATAGCAGCAAACAAAGAAGTAAAAATACCAATAATTAAAGTTGTTGCAAAACCTTTAATAGGACCAGTTCCAAATGTATAAAGAACAAAACCAGTTAATAAAGTTGTAATGTTCGCATCTATAATGGCAGAATAAGCGTTCCTATAACCATCAGAAATTGCTAATTTTAAACCTTTTCCGGAATCAAGTTCTTCACGTATTCTTTCATAAATTAGAACATTCGCATCAACAGACATACCAAGAGTTAAAACGATACCAGCAATACCTGGTAATGTTAAAACAGCACCAAGAGAAGCAAGAATACCAAAAATAAAGAAAATATTTGCCATTAAAGCTAAATCAGCAACCCAACCAGCTTTATTATAATAAAATACCATATAAAGTAAAACAACTATAAAAGCAATAATAAATGATATTAAACCTGCATCTATAGATTCTTGTCCTAAAGAAGGTCCAACAATTTCTTCTTCTAAAATTCTCGCTGGAGCAGGTAATTTACCAGATTTTAAAACATTTGCTAAATCTTTCGCTTCTGCGATAGAAAAATTTCCTGTTATAGAAGAACGTCCACCTTTAATTTCACCGTTTACCATAGGAAAAGAATAAACATAATCATCGAGAACAATGGCAACTTGTTTTCCAACATTATCTTTTGTTAGACGTGCCCAAATTTGTGAACCTCTACCATTCATAGACATAGTAACTTCTGCAGTAGCTTGGTTATTTCCAAAATCTGATCTTGCATCTGTAATAACATCACCATCCAGAGATGCTTTTCCTTCCATATTGGCTTTTATCGCAACAAGTTGATAAAAATCTGTTGGTTTTTTATTTTTTTTAAATATTCATTTACTTTCGCAGTATCTTTGAAACGTGAAGAACCAACAGACGCTCCAGGATATAATCTTCCTTCGCGAGAAGTGTTTGGGATTAAAACAGCAAACAAAGGGAATTTTTTAGCAAAATCTTCTCTACTTGCAATGGCTGATGAATCACTGGAAATAGAATCTGATTTTGCAACTTCTTCTAATAATTCATTAGTTGTTGAATCTTTATCTTTTTTAATTACATCTTCCTTAGCAATTTCTTTTTTTACAACCGTTGTATCTTTTTCCATTTCTTCTTCGGGAAAATCTTTTTCTTTGATAACAGAATTTGCTGTTTCAAGATATTTGTAAACTTCTGAGTTTTCATAGGTTTCCCAGAATTCTAATTTTGCTGTTCCTTGCAATAATTTACGAACACGTGAAGGGTCTTTAAAAGAGTTATCTATAGCATTTTGTGCTTCTTTGCGGATAACTTCTAAAACTTCTTCATTAGTAGAAGAAAATTGTATTCTATCTTTTAAATCTAAAGTTCCAAAAATAGATGCAAGTTTTGCATTTGGATCTACCTCTTTAAAAGCCTGTCCAAAAAGTGTTACAAAATCCTCTTGACTATCTTTTTGTTTTTCTTTTGCTTTTTTTATTGCTTCTACATATGTTTTGTCTTTGCTATTATTTGCCATAGAATTTATTAAATCTATAACAGAAACCTCCAAAGTAACATTCATCCCACCTTTTAAATCCAGTCCCAAATTCAATTCTCTCTCTTTGCATTCTCTAAAAGTATAGCCTTTGATAAATAAAAAATTATAAACAACTTCACTTGAAATAGAATCAAGATAAAGTTTTTCTTTTTTTAAATCTCCTCCAGCATATTCTTTTGCATCTGCTTCTACGTTTTTAGTTATCCAAGTGAATGACAATTGATATAAACTCACCAAAGTCAATAAAATGGCAAATAACGTAATTGCTCCTTTATTTTGCATTTTAAAATTTTTATTTTAATATTTTATATTAATATTTTATATTAAATTTATTATAAATAATTATGCAAATATAATTTTTTTTTTTAAAACAAAATTTTTAATTTTTTCAAAAAAAAATTAAAAAATATTTTTTTTTTAAATGTGAATTTTTAATAATTTGAAATCATAAAATATTTGGGTTTTTAAAAAAATTTTTTTTTTAATAATTTGAAATCATAAAATATTTGGGTTTTGAAAAAAATTTTTTTTAAATAATTTGAAATCATAAAATATTTGGTTTTTTTAAAAAAATTTTTTTTTAATAATTTGAAATCATAAAATATTTGGGTTTTTTAAAAAAAAATTTTTTTTTAATAATTTGAAATCATAAAATATTTGTGTTTTGAAAAAAAAAAA
>NBLL01000062.1 GCA_002084355.1 Bacteroidetes bacterium 4572_128
TTTTTTTAATAAATTAAAATCATTAAAAAAATGCCGTTTTTTTGAAAAAAAATTTTTTTTTAATAAATTAAAATCATTAAAAAAATGTCGTTTTTTTGAAAAAAAATTTTTTTTTTAATAAATTAAAATCATTAAAAAAATGCCGTTTTTTTGAAAAAAAATTTTTTATTTTAAAATAAAATTGCATTTTTGAAAAAAAAATTTTATGAATGAAAAAAAAATTTTATGAAAAATAAAATAAAAGCATCAAAGCCACATATAGGAATTTTTGGTCGTAGGAACTTCGGGAAAAGTTCATTAATAAATGTTCTTACGGATCAAGATATTGCAATAGTTTCTTCCAAAGCAGGTACAACCACTGATCCAGTAAAAAAATCTATAGAAATTTTTGGAGTTGGACCAACAGTAATTATAGATACTGCTGGAATAGACGATAAAAGTGAATTGGGGAAAAAACGAGTTGAAAAAACTATAGAAGTAATTACAACTATAGACCTTGCTATACTTGTAATTATAAATAATATTTTTGGTGATTTCGAAGAGAATTTAATTGCCGAATTTAAAAAATATGAAATTCCATATTTTATTATTCATAATAAATCTGATTTAAAAAAAATTAATTTCGAAAAAAAACAAGAGATTAAAAAAAAATTTAATGTAGATATTTTAAATTTTAGTAATAAAAAAAGTAAAAATTTAAATGAAATTATTAATTTAATAGTTAAAAATTTTCCTCCGACAATTTATAAAAAACCAAAACTAATTGAAGACCTTATCAAAAAAGATGATATTATTTTACTAATTATGCCAATCGACAGTGAAACCCCAGAAGGAAGAATTATTTTGCCTGAGGTTCAATTAATTAGAAATATTTTAGATAATCATTCTGTTGGAATAGTTCTGCAAGAAACAGAAATTGAAAACTTTTTCAAAAAAAATCCTATAAAACCAAAACTTGCAATTACAGACAGTCAGGTTTTTGATACTGCAAATAAATTGATACCAAAAGAGATTCCATTGACAAGTTTTAGCGTTATTCTTGCTCGTGAAAAAGGAAATTTCGAAGAATATATCAAAGGAACGCCTTATATTTCAAAATTAAAAGATGGAGATAAAGTTTTAATTATGGAATCTTGTACACATCAAATTTCTTGTGAAGACATTGGTAGATACAAATTGCCAGCATGGATTAAGGATTTTACAAAGAAAAAATTGGATTTCGAAGTTGTTGCTGGTTTAAAAAAATTAAGATGTGAAATTACTGATTATGCGATGGTTATACAATGTGGTGCTTGTGTAATTACAGAAAAACAATTAAAAAATCGTTTAAATTTAGCAATAAAAAAAAATATTCCTTGTGCTGTATTTGAGAAAAAGGTTTGGTAGTTCAGTTGGTTAGAATACATGCCTGTCACGCATGGGGTCGCGAGTTCGAGTCTCGTCCAGACCGCAATTTTTTTTCGAGTATTTGTTTTTAAAAGGTTTGGTAGTTCAGTTGGTTAGAATACGTGCCTGTCACGCACGGGGTCGCGAGTTCGAGTCTCGTCCAGACCGCAAAAAAATCTCACAAATTAAATTTGTGAGATTTTTTTTTTTACATTTGTAAAATAAGATTTATTAATTATAAATACTATGAATACAAATATGTTATTTTTTAATAAAAAAATTTTTTATTTCTTTATAATTTTGTTTACTGTTTCTTGCATAAACGAAAAAAAAGATAAAAGCTCTAATGGAGAGGATAATATAGTGGACGAAGAGGCAGAAAAAAAAGACACTATTTTAGCATATACAAAATATGATTTGCCGCTTCCTGTAAATTTGTATGTTTTTTTAAAAGGTAAAAATTTAGCTTTTTTTCCAGAGTTATTAGTTCCGATAGAAAAAGAAAGAAACTATGTTTCTAACACAAGAAAAGCAATTAATATGGGTTTTTATTCTTCTGATTTAGGATATTGCAGCACTTTCGAGCAAACACAAAAAACCATCGATTATTATGTTGTTTTGAAAAGAATGGCAGAAAGTTTTGGTATAGGTGAGGGCTATAATGAAGATTTTATTGGTCGTGTGGAAAAAAACAAAAACAATATAGATTCCATCTATAACCTTTCTACTGATGCATACTGGAAATTCTGTAATAAATTAGAAAGTGATGGAAAAGTAAATGTTTTGCCTTTTGTCGTTGTTGGAAGTTGGCTGGAAAGCATGCATTTAATTACAAATGTTCCCGAAGAAAAAAAATTAAGAAAAGAAATTTTTAAAAAAGTTGCTGAGCAAGAAGAAGCTTTAAACAATATTATAAAATACCTGTACAAAGTAATGTTAGACAGCAATGCTTTTGAAGCTATAGATGATATTCAAGTTTTGATAAAGCAATTGAAAAACATTCAAAGTATTTATAAAAAAATTTATAAATATGAAGGAGAAAGACTTTTGAAAAAAGATGATTTTAAAGCTATCAAAGTAGAAATTATGACCATTAGAGAAGAATATAAAAATATTAATTAAAAAAATTATATGAAAAATTTTTTAATTATTATATTATTTATTTTTATAAATAATATTTATGCTCAATATGAAAATAAATTTTCTCATTTAAAATGTGAAAGAAAATATGTAAATTCTTTTAATAATGAAGATGATTTTGTTGGGCTGAATTATGATGTGGTTTATCATCGTTTTTCTTGGGAAGTTAATCCGGAAATTTTTTATATAAAAGGTGAAGTAACAACTTACTTTTATACTACAGAAAATAATGTTCAAGAAATTACTTTCAATTTGTCATCTGCTTTGAATATTGATTCTGTTATTTATCATCAAAATCAATTATCTTCAAATTTAGAAAATGATATTTTAAAGATAACTCTTACGAATAATATTTCGCAAGAAAATACTTTAGATTCTATATCTGTTTATTATCAAGGCGAACCAGACGGAGGAGGAGGTTTTGGTGCTTTTATTCAATCACAAACACCATCTGGAACACCGATAATTTGGACACTTTCTGAACCTTATGGAGCAGAAGAATGGTTTCCTTGTAAAAATTCATTGAATGATAAAATAGATTCTATAGATATTTTTTTCAAAACACCTGTTAATTATAAAGTTGCAAGTAATGGAGTTTTAAAATATGAAAATATAGAAAATAATATAAAAACAACTTTTTGGAAACATAGACATCCAATAACAACTTATCTAATTGCTTTTGCTGTAACGGATTATGAGGTTTATTCTGATTTTGTTCATTTTGAAAACTCAGATACTGTGGAAGTTTTAAATTATGTTTTTCCAGAAAATTTGAGTAATGCACAAGAAAGCACGCCAGATGTAATTAGTATTATGCAAATTTTTGATTCTTTACTTATTCCTTATCCTTTTACAGATGAAAAATATGGACATGCACAATTTGGATGGGGAGGTGGAATGGAGCATCAAACTATGAGTTTTATGGGCGGTTTTTCTTATCAATTAATTGCTCACGAGCTTGCACATCAATGGTTTGGTAATTATATTACTTGCGGAATCTAATAGTAGGTTATTTAGTCGTAGATTAACTTACAATAAAAGTGCTTTGGTTTTACACATGTTACGTTGGACAATTGGCGATGAAAATTTTTTTCAAGCAATAAGGAATTATTTACAAGATGAAAATCTTGCAAATGGATATTCCAGAACAGAAAATTTAAAATCTCATCTTGAAAATTCAAGTGGATTAGATTTAACAGAATTTTTTCAAGATTGGGTTTATGGAGAAGGATTTCCATCTTACTTTTTTGAGATAAATTATTCTGAAGATGGAACAAATATTAATGTTACACAAAATCAATCACATTATTCTGTTGATTTTTTTGAAATGAAAGTTCCTTTAAAATTTGTAAATTATAATAATACAGGAAATGATACAATTTTAGTTTTTGAAAATACATTTACAGAGCAAAATTTCGAAATAGATTTTATTACGAATTTTGATGATGTAATTTTTGACCCAGAGCATAAAATAATTTCTAATTATAATTTCATAGAAACGAATTATACTAAAAATAATGATATTATTTTCAATAATAAAATTGCTTTTTTTCCAAATCCTGTAAAAAATGAATTAAATATTCAATTTTTTGAAAAAAGAAATTTTAAAAAACTGGAAATAAAAAATAATATTTCTAAAGTTATAAGAACTTATGAAAATATTAATTCTAAATTTTTCAAAATTGATTTAAGTGATTTAAAAAGTGGAATTTATTTTATAAGTTTTATAAATGAAGAAAATAAAATCACAAAAAAATTCATAAAAAATTGAAAAATTTTTACGTTTTTTGAAAAAATTTTTTTTTCAAAAAACGCCAAATTTTTAAACTTTTTATAAAATTATCAAAAATATTTAGAGTTGCTTACTTTTCTTTCAAATTCATAAAGAAAATCAGGTCCGTTTTCTAAATTTTTAATAGAAAACTTATCATTATATCCATAATCTGTTTCAAACATACCAATGAGAAAAACATTATATTTATGATTAGTTTTTGTTCTTTTAGTAACACTCAATTGATCTATGTAATCAATAAATGAAAATAAAAATTTGCATATTTCAAAAGCATACTTTTTTGAATCTTCATCCTCCCAGTGCCAATCTTGAATATAATCTTCTATTTTTGCATTTATATTTTCTTCCATAATTTTATTTTTAAAAATATTATTCAATATTAAATATTTATTACAAATAAAATAATTCTTTTTCAAAAAATTATAAAAAATTTGATTTTTTTTTTTTTTAATTTGAAAATTATTTTAAAAATATATTTAATGAAAAAATATTTAACTCATAAAATATTTGAAATTATTAGAGAATTGGAAGATAAACCAAGTTTTGTAATAGGTGGTTTTGTTAGAGATTTAATAATCGGTAGAAATTCTAAAGATATTGATATTGTTGTTCTTGGAAGTGGAATAGAACTTGCAAAAAAAGTGGCTAAAAATATAGGGAAAAATACAAAAATTTCTATTTTTAAAAATTTTGGTACAGCGATGTTAAGATATGGAAATTATGAAATAGAATTTGTCGGAGCAAGAAAAGAATCCTATAAAAGAAACTCAAGAAAACCAATGGTAGAAAATGGAACTCTCGAAGAAGACCAAAAACGTAGAGATTTTACTATAAATGCTATGGCGATTTCACTAAATAAAAACAATTTTGGAAAATTAATAGACCCTTTTAATGGAATTAATGATTTAAAAGAAAAAATTTTAAAAACTCCATTAGAACCAGAAAAAACTTTTTCTGACGACCCCCTTAGAATGATGCGAGGAATACGTTTTGCTTCGCAATTAAATTACAAAATTGAAAAAAATACTTATAATGCAATTTCAGAGCAAAAAAATAGAATAAAAATTGTTTCTAAAGAACGAATTACAGAAGAACTAAATAAAATTTTAATGTCAAAAAAACCATCTATTGCATTTAAAATTTTATACAATACAGGTTTATTAAAAATAATTTTCCCAGAATTTCACAGATTAAAAGGAAAAAAAATAATAAATAATGTCGGACACAAAGACGTATTTTTTCATACTTTAGAAGTTATTGATAATGTAGCAAAAAAAACTTCTAATTTATGGTTACTTTGGGCGGCTTTAATGCATGATATTGGAAAACCAATTACAAAAAAATTTCAAAATAATATATGGACTTTTCACGGACATGAAGTTGTTGGAGAACATATGGTAAAACAAATTTTTAAAAATTTGAAATTACCAACTAATGAAAAAATGAAATATGTAAAAAAATTAGTTTCTTTACATTTAAGACCAATTATCTTATCAAAAGATATTGTTAGTGATTCTGCAGTTAGACGTTTGCTTTTCGAAGCTGGAAATGATATTGACGATTTAATGACACTTTGTGAAGCAGATATTACTTCTAAGAACGAAACTCTTGTGAAAAAATATTTGCAAAATTTTAAAATCGTTAGAAAAAAGCTGAAAGAAATTGAAGAAAAAGATAAAGTTAGAAATTTTCAACCGCCAATTTCTGGTGAAATAATTATGGAGACTTTTAATATTCAAGCATCAAGAAATGTAGGAATTATTAAAAATTCTATTAAAGAAGCTATTTTAGATGGTTTAATAAAAAATAATTATGAAGAAGCTCACGAATTTATGTTAAAAAAAGCTGCCGAAATAGGTTTAAATGTATAAAGAATATTTTATTTGGATAATATTAATTTTTTTATTGGTTTTACTTTTTTTTATTGATTTAATTGTTGGTTCTGTAGAAATACCTTTGAACGAAATAATTAAATTATTTTTCACAAAAACATCGGATTTTCCTTTTTTTGAAATTATTTTTTTTGATATTCGTTTACCAAAAACAATTACAACGGTTTTAGTTGGTTCCGCTTTATCCGTCAGTGGTTTACAAATGCAGACAATTTTTAGAAATCCACTCGCGGGACCTTATATACTTGGAATTAGTTCTGGTGCGTCTTTGGGAGTGGCAATTTTTGTTTTGGGAAGTTCTTTTTTTTATAATAATTTGTCCTTTTATTGATTTTATTTGTTTCTATGCGTGTAAAAAACGTAATGACAGTTCTAATAATGGGAATAATGTTTGGCAGTGCCGCAAGTTCTATTATTAGTATTTTACAATATTTTAGTTCAGAGGCTATGTTAAAATCTTTTGTAATTTGGACGATGGGAAGTTTAATGATAACAAAATCTCAGTTAATAATTTTATCTCCAATTATTTTAATTGCTTTATTAATTTCTTTATTTTCCTCAAAAATATTAAATCTTATAATGCTCGGAGAAAATTATGCAAAAACTATGGGTTTAAATGTTCGCAATAGTAGAATTATAATTTTTTTTAGCACCGTTTTAATGGCAGGAAGCGTTACCGCTTTTTGTGGGCCTATAGCCTTTATTGGAATTGCTGTTCCACATATTTCGAGATTTATTTTCAAAACGGCAAACCATAATACTTTAACCATTGCAAGTATTTTAATAGGTTCGATAATGATGCTTTTAAGCGATATTATATCTCAAATTCCAGAAAATACAAATTTACCAATTAATACAGTTACTGCATTATTTGGTATTCCTGTAGTAATTTTTATTGTTATAAAAAGAAGATTTTAAATAAAAAAATTTTTCAAAAAAAATTTGAAAAATTTTTTTTCAAAAAAACGACATTTTTTAATGAATTTTATAATTAAAAAAAACAATTATTCTTATGATTTTTTTTATTAAAAAAATTTTTTTTCAAAAAACATAACATTTTTATGTAAGAATAATATTTTTTTTATGTGTAATTTTCCCACAATATTTGCATTTTAATGCTACTTCTCCATCTTTTTTTAATACCTCAAATTTTTGTGTAATTTTTTCAAAATTAGTAATACATTTTGGGTTTACACATTTTACAATTCCATAAATTTCATTTGGAATTTTTAAGTCTTTTTTCCCAAAAACTTTATAATCTCTGATAAAATTTAACCTTGCTTTTGGAGAAATAATTGCTATCTTATCAAGATCTTTATCTAAAAAAAACTTGTCAGAAATTTTTATAACACCTTTTTTACCAAGTTTCTTACTCTCTAAATTAGTACCAAAAGTAATAGGATTATCAACTTTTTCTAAATTTAAAATCTCTACTATCTTAAATAAATCCTTAGCAGAAATATGATCTATTACTGTGCCATTTTTGATGGCACTAACTTTCATTTTTTTAAATTTTTCCATAATTTTATTTTTTAATTTAAAGTCCCATTATTAAAGAAATTATTGCTTGACGAGTAAAAACTCCATTTAAAGCCTGAGTAAAATAATATGATTTTGGATTTTCATCTAAATCAATATCTATTTCATTTACTCTTGGCAAAGGATGTAAAATTTTTAAATTATCCTTAGTATTTTTTAACATTTCATTTTTCAAAATGTAAATGTTTTTTGTTCTTTCATAATCTATTAGGTCAGCAAATCTTTCTTTTTGAACTCTTGTCATATAAATAATATCTGCTTCGGAAATAATATCTGTAAAACTTTCATGTTCAAAATATTTAATTTTCAAAGAATCAAGAAACATTTTATATTCTTCAGGAATTTTCAAACGCTCTGGCGAAATAAAATTAAATATAGGTTTGAAATGAGACATTGCCATTAACAAAGAATGAACTGTTCTGCCATATTTCAAATCGCCAACAAAAAAAATATTTAAATTTTCTAATTTCCCCTGAGTTTTTCTTATGGAATACAAATCTAATAATGTCTGAGTAGGATGTTGATTTGCTCCATCTCCAGCATTTATTATCGGAACACTAGATACTTCACTCGCATATTTTGCACTTCCTTCTAATGGATGCCTCATAACAATTAAATCGCTATAATTACTAACAGTTTTAATTGTATCTTTTAAAGTTTCGCCTTTTGTTACACTGGAAGAACTCGGATCTGTAAAACCAATAACTCTGCCACCTAATCTATTAATTGCACTTTCAAAACTTAGCCTTGTTCTTGTGGAAGGTTCGAAAAATAAAGTTGCGATAACTTTATTTTTTAAAATATTTTGATTTGTATTTTTTTCAAATTCTTTAGCTCTATCTAAAACTTTTAATATTTCTTCAAGGGAAAAATCAGTAATAGATACTAAACTTTTATTTTTCATAAAAAAAATTTATCACAAAAATAAATTTTTATTTTAAAAAAATAAAAAAAAATTACATTTTTAAAAAATGTGAAAAATTTTGACATTTTTTTTAAAAAAAATTTTTTTAATAAAACGCCGTTTTTTTAATGTTTTTGAAAATTAAAAAAAAAAATTTTTTAATAAAATGCCGTTTTTTTTAATGTTTTTGAAAATTAAAAAAAAAATTTTTTTAATAAAATGCCATTTTTTTTTAATGTTTTTGAAAATTAAAAAAAAATTTTTTTAATAAAACGCCGTTTTTTTTAATGTTTTTGAAAATTAAAAAAAAAATTTTTAATAAAATGCCGTTTTTTTTAATGTTTTTGAAAATTAAAAAAAAATTTTTTTTAATAAAACGTCGTTTTTTTTAATGCTTTTGAAAATTAAAAAAAAAATTTTTTTTCAATAAAACGCCGTTTTTTTAATGTTTTTGAAAATTAAAAAAAAAATTTTTTTTAATAAAATGCCGTTTTTTTTAATGTTTTTGAAAATTAAAAAAAATTTTTTTTTCAATAAAACGGCAAATTTTTATGAAATTTTATAATTAAAAAAAATCCATTTTTTTAATTTAACCACATTTAGAACTTCCACAGTTTTTGCAAATTAAACAACCTTCTTGATAAACAACTTCGTCAGAATTACAATTTTCGCAAATGGTATTTTTTGCAAGAGTTCCATCTGGAATATAACGTTTTAAAGCTCTTTTAACACCATTTTTCCAAGTATTAATTTCTTCTCCGTCTAAATTCAAAGAAGAAATTAAATTAATAACATTTTGCAAAGGCATACCATGTCTTAGAACTCCGGAAATTAATTTTGCATAATTCCAATATTCCTTATTAAATTGATGTGAAAGTCCTTCTATTGTAATTTTATAGCCCAAACGATTAACATATTGAAAATCATAACGTTTGCTTCCATTCGTATCTACATTTTTTATAATTTTCCCTTTTGTAATTTTTTCTGGAATAGGAAAAACATCATCTTCTTCTATACCTGTAAAAATTTCATAAGGTTTTTTATCAAATATTGCAATAAAAGATATCCATTTTTCGCTATTATTTTTAAATCTCAGAATTTCTGCATCTAATTCTTTTGGACGTTTTTTAAATGGAAAAAATATTTTATCGTCTTTCTTTTTATCTTTTTTATCAGAAACTAAAACACCATTTCTTGAACCATCTCTATAAACAGTAATTCCTTTGCAAGAGTTTTTCCAAGCATTAATGTATATTTCGCTAACCAATTCCTTTTTTGCATCATTTGGAAGATTTACAGTTGCACTTATAGAATGGTCAACCCATTTTTGAATTCGTCCTTGCATAACAACTTTATTCAAATGATTTATATCATTTGCAGTTGCATTATGGTAAGGCGAATTTTTTACCATTTCATTTATTTCTTCTGCACTGTAATTTTTCACTTTTTCTATATCATAATTTTTTATCTTTAAATAATCTAAAAATTTATGATGGAAAACATTATGCTCTTGCCAAGAGTCTCCGGTTTCGTCAGTAAAAGAAATTTTCACTTCTTTATCATTAGGATTAACTTTTGTTCTTCTGGTATAAAAAGGCAAAAAAACAGGTTCTATGCCAGAGCTTGTTTGCGTCATTAAACTTGTTGTTCCTGTTGGAGCTATTGTTAGCATAGCAATATTACGCCTTCCATATTTTATCATTTCTTCATAAAGATTTTCATCTTCTTTTTTTAACCTCAAAATAAAAGGATTATTTTTTTCTAATTTGTGGTCAAAAATTTTAAAACTTCCTCTCTCTTTTGCAAGATTTACTGATGAACGATAAACTTCTATCGCCATAGTTTTATGAACTTCCACAGAAAAATCCACCGCAATATCATCTCCATAAGTCAAATTTAAAGATGCTAACATATCACCCTCAGCCGTAATACCTATTCCAGTTCTTCTTGCTTCTTCGGCTTTATGCCTTATGCTTTTCCATAGATTTTTTTCTATCATTTTAACTTCTTCTGTTTCTGGGTCTTTTTCTATTTTGTCTAGAATCAAATCTATTTTTTCAATTTCAAGATCAATAATATCGTCCATTATTCTTTGTGCATAATGACAATGTTTTTTAAATAAATCAAAATTAAACTTAGATTTATTTGTAAATGGATTATCAACATAAGAATATAAATTCATAGCGAGAAGTCGGCAGCTGGATTTAGATGGCAATGGCAATTCAGAGCAAGGATTCGTACTTAATGTTTTATAACCTAAATCAGAATAACAATCGGATACAGATTCTCTAATAATTGTACTCCACAGTAAAATTCCCGGTTCACCCGAATTTGAAATTACACAAGAATTTGATAAGATAAATGTATGATTATCTTTGACAGTTATATCATAAACTTTCTTTATATTATCTTCCAATTTTTCATTAGAAATTACCTTATCATAATTTATATCATTATTAATAATATAATCTTCTATTATAATTGTTTTAGAACTTTCCAATTTTTCTAATAATACTCTTTTTGAAACTGTGTTTCTTCCAAAAAGTCTTAATTTACGACGTTTTTCTTCAGAAATTGGAATATTAAAAGAAGGTCTTTTAACAATTAAATCTTCTTTTTTTAGCTGTTTTTTTGCTATAAAAAATGAAACGTATTTGTCAAACAAAATGTTACTTTCCTTATAAATTGTAAGCCTATAAGCATCTTTTATATTGCATAATTTACCTAATATTATCTTTTTATCAGATTTTTCTGATAATGATATTTTAGAATGAATACCAAACATTAATAATAAAGATTTAACATCTTCAATTAATGTTTTACTAGATTGAGAAAAGCTAATTGCTCCTTTATTATTTGTTCCATCACCACTAAATAAACCTTTTAAAAGAAAAGCTATTTTATCTAATTCTGTTGAAAACACCCAATTAGGAATAACTTTATTGCCATTCAGATAATTTAATCCGATAGACTTCATAAATTTAAGCATAAAAGAATTTGAAAAAATAATTTTTGCATAATTATTATCAATTTCAAAACTCCATTTTGTATTAAATTTATTAGCTATAATATCAAATAAATTACGATAAGATTCTATTTCATCTTTATGAGTGTGAAATAATACCTCTGTCCCATGATACGAACCTTCTGCTAACCATAAACCTATAAAAGCAGATAATTCATTAGTAATTTTAAATTCTACATCATGTATTTGTTGGTTTCGTGTAACTTTTAAGTTCTCTATATTTTTAATTAAAGATTGAATCTTAAAAAATTCATTAATAGGAATTTTACCCTGACTTATGTAATGCGATAGTTTAGAACTATTATCGTAGTTTCCTAAAACATTTTTAATGCCTTTGTGATTTAATTCATTTTCAAAATTATCAAAACATACAGAACAATGTTCAAAAAAAGATAAATCTAATTTAATTTCATTATTAAAATCTTTCTCATCTAACCTTATTTGATTAGCAACAATTAAATAATCACCTATTTTAACATTTGCAATAGGGATTTCTATAACTTTCTCATTTCTAAGAACATAAACAATATGGTCTTCGGTTGCAGTTATTGATTTATTTCTTTGCGTTGTTAATTGATAAATATTTTTATCATTATCATACTCCTGAAAATCAACTATAGGTTTTTTTTCTATTTTTAAATTTTTAAGATTTAAAGATAAAACATGATATTTTTTTCTCTTTGTAACAATATCCTTAGTAAATTGAGGATTTTCGCTTTCTACAGGAAATTGTTGCGTATAAAAATCATCATTAATAACTGCTTTCATAAAATTATCATCTATGCGAACAGAAATATTTGCTCCGGTGACTTTATTTTGCTCTAATTTTGCATCTATAAAATCTTCTACATCTATATGTTTAATAGAAATACTTATCCATAAAAGGAACAACACCTGTGGAAGTCAAAGCACTGTTTTTTACTGGACTTCCTTTTGGTCTAATATGAGATAAATCATGACCAACACCTGCTCTTCTTTTCATTAATTGCACTTGTTCTTGATCTATTTTCATAATTCCACCGTAGGAATCATAAGAGTTATTTTCACCAATAACAAAACAGTTACTCAAACTCACAACCTGATGTTTATTTCCAATTCCTGACATTGGACTTCCTTGTGGAATTATATATTTGAAATTTTTCAATAGATCAAAAATTTCATTTTCCGACATTGGATTTTCATATTTTTTTTCTATTCTTGCTATTTCTTTTGCAATACGCCTATGCATATCGTCAGGATTTTTCTCGAAAATATCACCGTCAGAATTTTTTAAAGCGTATTTTGAAATCCAAACTTTAGCCGCAAGTTCGTCTCCATTAAAATATTTTAAAGATGATGAAAATGCTTCTTCAAAAGTATATGTTTTTTCATATTCTAAATCTTTTCCATTAAGCCTTTTTTGTAAATTTTCTACAATCATAAATTGTTTTTTTTTTTGCAAAATTATAATTAATAAAAAAATTATTAAAAAAAAGTTATTAACAATTTTAGGAAAAACAATAAAAATACATTATAATATTTTGATATTCAAATATTAAATTTGTTGATAACTTTTTTCAAAAAAAAATATTAAATTAAAAATTAAAAAAATTGAAAAAATTGGCATATTTTTTCAATTTTTTTAGTAACCGCTCATTATAGTATGGTAAAAAAAGTTTTTTCGCAAAAAATAAAAACCATAAAGCTTTGATTTTAAGGTTGTTACGTTTTTTGTAAAATGCA
>NBLL01000063.1 GCA_002084355.1 Bacteroidetes bacterium 4572_128
TACAATTTTCGTAAAAAAAATTTCTGCAAAATTAGAATTAATAATTCTAATTTGCAAAAATTATACATTTTTTTATTTAAAATGTATAATTTTTTAAAAAGGATAGCCAATTCCAAAATTCAAATTCAAATTATTATTTAAATCATTATAAATTTTATCATTTTTAAAAACCAATTTTGAATTATTTTTTAATGATGGGTCTCGTATTTTTAAAGCTGCGTCAATACGAAAAATGAAAAATGAAAAATCAAATCGCATTCCAAAACCAGCACCTATTGCAAAATCTTTCAAAAAACTCTCATTAAAATATGAACCTTCTCTATTGTCTTTTTTATTAATTGCCCAAATATTCCCTGCATCTACAAATATTGCTCCTTCGAGAATTTCAAAAATATCAAAACGGTATTCTAAATTTGTTTCTATTTTTATATCAGCACTTTGATTAATAATTTTATTTAAAGTATCTTTATAAGAACCAGGACCAAGAGAACGAACAGGCCATGCACGTATTCCATTTGCTCCTCCGGAAAAATATTTTTTCTCAAAAGGTAAAACGTTCATATTTCCATAAGGTAACCCAATTCCAATAAAATTTCTAAAAACTAAATCTCGGTATTTATCAATTTTTAAATAAAAACGTAGATCTATATCTGATTTTATATATTGAGGATATTTTTGTCCAAAAACAAGATAATTTCTATCTTCTTTTTTTGATAAAAAATCAAAAAAGGAAATTAAATTTCCTGCACTTTCAAAATTTGTTATTATATGAAAATATCTATTTTTATTTTTTATTTTATTATTATAAATAAAACGATAATTAGAAACAGAAATTAAATGGTCTTCATAGCTGTCGCTAATAAAAAGCCTATTTATATAATCTTTAAATTTTTGTGTTGCCTCCAATAATTTTGTGTAATCTGGTCTTTTTTGATAATTATATAAAAAAGAAATATTGCTTTTTGGCATATATTTATCAATAAAAACTTTTTTATGATAAGGAAACCAAAATTGTGGTGTTTTAAAATTTGTTTCCCAACCGTATTCTAAAGTTTTAAATTTTGTTTCTTCATTTACAGTTTTTTGTATTAAATTATCCTGTAATTCTAAAGCACCTTTGATTCTAAAATCTAAGAACTCAACATGCTTAAAAGTGTTTTTATGTTGATAAACTAAGTTTCCTGCAGTTCCAAAATTTCCAGAATTATTTGTTCCTTCCAATTCAAAACTATAAGACTGAAACTCGAAAGGCTTCAAATAAATATAACAATTTAAAATTTTATTTTCTTCATTTTCATTTGTTTTTACTTCTTTATATGAAATATTTATCAGCTTAAAAATTTTCAAATTTCTTAGGAAAAATTTTGTATCGTTTTCTTTTTTTAAAGAATAAAAATCATTTTTTTTTAAAGAAATAGATTTTATTAAAATACTTGGTTTTATTTCTAAAATTTCATCAAATAAAAAAATGTAATTTTTATAAAAAAAAGTATCTAAATTTGAAAAATATTCTTGTTTTTTTTCGTTTGCTTTTATTGAATTATAATTTGAATAAATATATATATTTTTAAATTTAAATTTTTTATACTTTTGATTTTTTTCAAATTTTATTTTTAAATTTACGTAATTTTCATTAAAATTGCTATCAATTTCATAATTGATAAATTCCTGAGAAAAACGAAAATAAGATGAATCTCTCAAAAAATTTTCTAAACGATTTCTTTCTTTCTGTAAAATATCTAAATCTAAAATTTGATTTTTTTTTATCAAAGAATTTACCGTGTCAGAAAGAACTATTTGCGAAAATTTTTTATTTCCTTTTGCAAATTCATATTTTATATTTTTTATAAAATATGCTTTTTTAGTTTTAATTAGGAAAAATAAATTTGCTTTTTTTTTATTAAAAATAATACTATCTTTTACTTCAGCATAATAATATCCTTTATTTTTCAAATACAATTTTAGTTGTTTGCATGTTTTTTTTGTTAAGTTTTCATCATAAATTACAGGTGCTTCACCAACAGTATTTGATATCCAATTTGCCCATTTCCATTTTTTATTTTTAAAAGTATTATAAATCCATAAATTTGTTCTTAAAATTCCTGTATTTTCATTTTGTTTAATGTAAGTATTTAATTCTGAAATACTTATGCTTTTATTTTCTATAATTATTTCTAAGGAATTTAGCAAATATTCATCTTTTTTAAGATGCCTTGTTGGACGACAAGAGATAAAAAATATTATTAAAATAAAATAAAAAATAATTTTTCTCTGCATTTTTAAAATTTTTTTAAAAAATTTTTCAAAAAAACAAATATTTTTATAATTAAAAAAAAACGGCAAATTTTAATATTTTTAAATTTCAAAATAAAAAAAATTTTTTTTTCAAAAAAACGGCAAATTTTAATGATTTTTAAATTTTTAATTTAAAATTCCAAAAAAACGACAAAATTATTTTAATCTCAAAATAAAAAAAATTTTTTTCAAAAATCGTGAAAATTTTAATGTTTTTTTATTTGGAGATTAAAAAAAATTTTTTTCAAAAATCGTGAAAATTTTAATGTTTTTTATTTTGAAAATTAAAAAAAATTTTTTTCAAAAATCGTGAAAATTTTAATGTTTTTTATTTTGAAAATTTAAAAAAAATTTTTTCAAAAATCGTGAAAATTTTAATGTTTTTTATTTTGAAAATTAAAAAAAATTTTTTTTTTAAAAAATCGTGAAAATTTTAATGTTTTTTATTTTGAAATTAAAATTAAATAATTTCGAATTTCTCAAAAGCATAATTAATATGAATATCTATGCAGTCAAGTATTTTAATATTTTTGTTAAAATTTGAAATAAATAATGGTAATTCTGTGCAAGCAAGTATAACCACATCTTTTTTTTTGATAACTCAAATATTATTTTTTTTAAAAAATCAATTGATTTTTTAAAAAAATAATATGAATAAGTTCGTCGTAAATAATTTTATTAATTTTTTCACAGAAATATATTCTGGAACAGTGCTTTTTATATTATTTTCGGATAAAATATTTTTGTAAAAATCTCCAAACATAACATATTTCGTCCCTAAAACTCCGACGTGATTTATATTTTTGTATTTAAGATAATGAACATTACTATGAATAATGTTACAAATAGGAATAGAAATGTAAGATTGTAATTTTCTACTCGTTTGATTTGTAATATTCTGCTGTTGATACCCAAGATACACACCAATAAGTCCAATTGTCTTCATTAAAAAAATATTTTTTATAATTTTCAAAATTAAAAAAAATTATTAAAAAAAATTATTAAAAAAAATTATTAAAATTTACATTTGCATTTTAAAAAATAATTTATTATGAAAATTTCATATAATTGGTTAAAAAACTATATAAATTTAGATTTAAGTGTGGACAAACTTTCTCAAATACTTACAGATATTGGTCTTGAGGTTGAAGGAATTGAGAATTTTGAAAGTGTAAAAGGAGGTTTAAAAGGTCTTGTAATTGGAGAGATCATAAGCAAAGAAAAACATCCAAAAGCAGATAAATTAAGTTTGACAAAGGTAAATATCGGAGATGAAAAACTATTAGATGTTGTTTGTGGGGCACCGAATGTTGAATCTGGACAAAAAATAGTTTTTGCTGGAATTGGGACAACTTTATATCAAAGAATCCTTGTTCTTGATAATAAAGCAAAAGTCGGAACTCTTGCAAAAGATCATTTTAAAATAATAAATGACCATATTTTTGAAATTGGTTTAACACCAAATCGTATAGATGCTGCTTCGCATATTGGTGTTGCGAGAGATTTAGTTGCTTATTTCAAGCAATGTAAAAATATTGAACTTTTTAAACCAAATGTTGAAAAGTTTTCTCCAGAAACAAAAAATAAAATTTCTATTGAAATAGAAAATCAAGAAAGTTGTCCTCGTTATTCTGGTTTAACAATTTCTAATTTGGAAGTGAAGGAATCTCCAGAATGGTTAAAAAATAATTTGAAAAGTATAGGTTTAAAACCAATAAATAATGTTGTAGATATTACAAATTTCGTTTTGCACGAAACAGGACAACCGCTTCATGCTTTCGATTTTGATAAAATTATTGGAAAAAAAGTTATCGTTAAAAACTTAAAAAAAGATACAAAATTTAAAACTCTCGACAAATTAGAAAGAAATTTATCTGATGAGGATCTTATGATTTGTAACTCTGAAAATGGAATGTGTATAGCAGGAGTTTTCGGCGGAATTGACAGTGGTGTTACAGAAAAAACGAAAAATATTTTCCTAGAAAGTGCTTATTTTAATGCGGTTTCTGTTAGAAAAACGGCAAAAAGACATCAATTAAAAACAGATTCTTCTTTTCGTTTTGAACGTGGAATGGACCCAAATAATACTATTTATCCTTTAAAACGTGCTGCTTTATTGATAAAAAAAATGGCAGGAGGAGAAATTTCCGAAATTACAGATATTTATAATAAAAAAATTGAAAAGCGTAAAATAAAAGTTTCTTATAAAAATATTTCTCGTTTAATAGGAAAAACCATAGAAAAAAATAAAATTAAAAATATTTTAAATTCTCTTGAGATTTTTATTTTGGAGGAAAATGAAGAAAATTTAATTTTAGAAGTTCCAACTTATCGTGTAGATGTTACGAGGGAAGCAGATATTATTGAAGAAATTTTGAGGATTTACGGTTATAATAATATAGAAGTTTCTAAAACTGTAAAATCGGCAATTTCTTATGCACCAAAAATTGACGATAAATCTTTAAAAAATAAAGTTGGAGATTTAATGGCAAATATGGGTTTCAATGAAATGATGTCAAATTCTCTTACAAAATCTTTTTATTTTGAAGAACTTGAATCTTATAAAAAGGAAAATACAGTAAAAATTCTTAATCCTTTAAGCTCGGATTTAGATTCTTTACGACAAACACTTTTGTTTTCAGGTCTGGAAACCATAAAATTTAATCAGAATTATAAGAATTTTGATTTGAAATTATTCGAATTTGGAAACTCATATTTTTTTGATAAAGAAAATAATTCTAAAGAGTTCATAAAAAATTATTTTGAAAAGCAAAATCTTAGTATTTTTCTATCAGGAAAAATAGATTCTAATTCTTGGCAGGAAAAAGAAAAAAATACAAATTTTTTTCATTTAAAAAATTACATTTGCAATATTTTTCAGATTTTAAAAATAGATGTTGAAAAATTAAAATTAAAAGAAATCAAAAATGATATTTTTTCTTACGGTTTAAATTTTTATTCGAAAAAAAATTCTTTTGTAAATTTTGGACTTTTAACCAAAAAAGTTTGTGAGAAATTAAACATAGAAACAGAAGTTTTTTATGCGGAATTTGAATGGGATAATTTAATAAAATTTTCTACAAATGAAGTTGCTTTTAAAGAAATTTCTAAATTCCCACAGGTAAAAAGAGACCTTGCTTTATTAATAGATAAAAATATTTCTTTTGAAAACATTAAAAATTTGGCTCAAAAAACGGAAAAAAAGTTTTTGAAGAAATTAAATTTATTTGATATTTATGAGGGGACAAATCTTGAAAAAGATAAAAAATCTTACGCAATAAGTTTTATTTTACAAGACGAAAATAAAACTTTAAATGAGAAACAAATTGATAAAATTATGAAAAAATTAATTTCTGTTTTTGAAAAAAACCTAAATGCAAAAATTAGATAAAATTATTATTTTTAATAATTTATTAAAATAATAATTTCAAAATCATAAAAATCCGTTTTTCCTAAAAAATTAAATTAAGAAAAATGGATTAAAAAAAATTAATATATTATTTAATTTGTAAAAAAAATGAAAAATGAAATATAAAATTATTTTAATATTTTTTCTTTTTAGCAATTTTTTAATTGCTCAGGAAAAATCAAATTCTTCATGGTGGAATGGCTTAAATGATGAGTGGAAAAGAGAATTTAAAGAAGAAATCTCTTTGCTTAGTGATCGTGAACCGAATGAAACAGAATTGCAGGAAATTTTGAATTTAAAATCTGTTACCATCTCTGAAAATAAAAATATATCTTCTTTAGAGCCGTTAAAAGCAATAAAAAACTTAGAAGAATTATATGCTAGTAGTGTTACTAATATTAGTAGTTTAGAAAGTTTAAGGAATTTAAAAAATTTGAATTCTGTAGGTTTAAAAGATACAAAAGTAAGTGATTTAGAGCCAATAAAAAATTTAGATATTGTTACTTTAGGTCTTTATAATACTAATGTAAGTGATTTAGAAATAGTAAGAAATTTTAAAAATTTAATTTGGTTAAATTGTGGTTCTACAAAAATCAAAAATTTAGAGGGTTTAAAAAATTTAAAAAAGTTAAAAACTTTATATATTTCGGACCTTCAAATTCATAGTTTAAAAGGTATAGAAGAACTTTTAAATTTACAATTAATGGTATGTCAAAATTCAAAAATAAGGAATTTAAAAGAATTAGAAAATTTAACGAATTTAGAAAAATTATATTTTGGCAATAATCAAATTAAACAGTTAAATGGAATTGAAAATTTGAAAAAATTAGAATATTTAGATTGTAGAAATAATCAAATTACTTCTCTGGAGGGTATAAATCATTTAACAAATTTAAAGGATTTATATTGCAATATAAATCAAATTTCTTCTCTTGAAGAAATAAAGTATTTAACAAATTTACAAAATTTATATTGTAATAATAATCAAATTGTTTCTTTAGAGGGAGTAAATTATTTAACAAATTTAAAAGATTTATATTGCTACTGTAATAAAATTAAAAATTTGGAAGCTTTAAAAAATTTATCTGAATTGAGACAATTAATTTGTTATGAAAATCAAATTACTTCTTTAAAAGGAGTAGAAAAACTGATGGAATTACATTATCTGGATGTGGATAAAAATCCAATTAAGGATTTGAAAAACTTAGAAAGTTTGACAAATTTAAAAAAATTATTTTTTTCTTTTACAGAAATAGTAAATTTAAAAGGTATAGAAAATTTAAAAAATTTAGTTGAAATACGTTTTGAAAACACTGAAGTTGAAAGTTTAAAAGAACTAAAAAATTTAGAAAAATTAAAATACATAGCCTGTTTAAATACGCAAATTAAAAGTTTAAAAGGCTTAGAAAATTTAAATAATTTAGAAAAACTTTATTGTAAAAATACTAAAATAAAAAGTTTAAAAAGCTTGAAAAACTTAAAAAATTTAAAAATTTTAAATTGTATGAATACGCAAATTAAAAGTTTAAAAGGCTTAGAAAACTTAAATAATTTAGAGATTTTGGTATGTTCTAATACTTCAATAAAAAGTTTAAAAGAATTAGAAAATTTAAATTTAAATTATTTATATTGTGCAAACAACGACCTAATTGAAAGTGCTGAAATAGAAGAATTTACAAAAAAACATTCGTCTTGTAAATTAATTCTTAAAGAAGAATAATATTATTCTTGGAAATTTTTTGATTTTTTTCTATAAAAATTGAGATGACCAATTTTTTTTTTAATGATTTTAAATTATAAAATTTTGGTATCTCGAAAAATTTAAATCAATAAAAAATACTATAACAATAATTTCAATAATAATCTTTTATTACTATTTTTGTAAAATTATAAAATTTTGATATCTCGAAAAATTTAAATCAATAAAAAATACTATAACAATAATTTCAATAATAATTTTTTATTACTATTTTTGTAAAATTATAAAATCTTACTTTTAAGGTAATTTTAAATTTTATAATTTATGAAAAAGAAAAATTTTTTTGAAAAATTTTTTTTTTTTGTTGAAAAAACAGGAAATGCTTTACCACATCCTGCGACTCTTTTTGCTTTATTTGCTTTTTCAGCTTTATTGGTTTCTGCGATTGTCTCTTATTTTGAGTTATCGGCAATTAATCCAATAACGAAAGAACCAGTTTTTGTATTTAATTTACTATCAAGAGAAGGCATTCATCATATTTTAGAAAATATGGTTGTTAATTTTACAGATTTTGCTCCTCTTGGAATTGTACTTGTTGCAATGCTTGGAATAGGAATCGCCGAACATAGCGGCTTAATTACTGCCGCAATACGTTTATTAGTTTTATCTTCACCAAAAAAAATACTAACTTTTGTATTAGTTTTTGCTGGAATATTATCTAATATAGCTAGTGATGTTGGTTATGTTTTGTTAATTCCTCTTGGAGGAATAATTTTTATTTCTATAAATAGACATCCAATTATAGGAATTTCTGCTGTTTTTGCTGGAGTTTCAGGTGGTTTTTCCGCAAATCTTATATTAGGAACAATTGACCCTTTACTTGCTGGTTTATCTACTGAGGCGGCACATATTTTAGATAAAACTTATGATGTTAATCCAACTGGAAATTATTATTTTATGGTTGTTTCTACTTTTATTATTTCAATAGTTGGAACTTTGGTAACAGAAAAAATTGTTGCTCCGCGTTTTTCAGAATATAAAGTAGAAGGGAAAACTGATGAAAATTTTAGTAAATTGTCAAAAATAGAAAAAAAAGGATTAATAAATGCTAGTTTAGTTATTTTGTTTTTTTTATCACTGATACTTATTTGCCTAATTCCAGAAAATGGTTTTTTTAGAAATTTAGAAACAAACAAAATATTGACATCTCCAATTATAAAAGGAGTTGTTAGTATTTTATTTATAATTGCTTCAATTTCTGGGATTGTTTACGGTGTTACTGTAAAAAAATATAAAAACGATAAAGACATCGTCAATGGTATGAATGTTTCTATAAAATCTCTTGCTTCTTATGTTGTACTTGTGTTTTTTGCTTCTCAATTTGTTGCTTATTTTAGTGATAGTAATCTCGGTAAAATTATAGCAATTAATGGAGCAGAGTTTTTGAAATCTCTTAATTTAAATGCAATTCCGTTGATGATAATATTTATTTTGCTTTCAGCTTCTTTAAATATGCTAATGGGTAGTGCTTCTGCAAAATGGGCTTTAATGGCTCCTATTTTTATTCCGATGTTTATGATACTTGGTTATTCGCCAGAACTTACTCAGGTGGTTTATAGGATAGGAGACAGCATTACAAACATAATTTCACCTATGATGAGTTTCTTTGCTTTAATTATCGCTTATATACAAAAATATGATAAAAAGGCTGGAATTGGAACAATAATAGCAACTATGCTTCCATATTCAATTTGTTTTTTTATTAGTTGGAGTATTTTGTTAATTATTTGGATAACATTTGATTTGCCTCTTGGACCTGGTGCTGGATTAGAATATATTATAAAAAATTAAAATTAATATAATTTTTTTATCTTTGAAGATTTCAATTTCTATAATTAAAAAATTTTATTAAAAAAAATTTTTTCAAAAAATCGTGAAAATTTTAAATATTTTAATTTCAAAATAAAAAAAATTTTTTTCAAAAAATGACCAAAATTTTAATATTTTTTATTTTGAAATTATATATTTTTTT
>NBLL01000064.1:0-19338 GCA_002084355.1 Bacteroidetes bacterium 4572_128
GGAGTTCCTATGGCTTACAGAGGATTATTTTTAATAGATAAAAATGGTATCGTTCAGCATCAAGTTATAAATAATATGCCACTTGGTAGAAATATTGATGAAGTTTTAAGGATGGTAGATGCTTTGCAATTTTTCGAAGAAAATGGAGAAGTTTGTCCGGCAAATTGGAAAAAAGGAGAAAAATCTTTAAAAGCAAGTCAAGAAAGTGTAGCAGATTATCTCGGAAGTTTAGACCTTAAATAATTTTTTTCAAAAAATGTCATTTTTTTTTAATTATTAAAAAAAAATGTCATTTTTTGAAAAATTTATTTTTTAAACCATTCTCTTGCTTCTTCTTCTTTTTCAAAAAACATTACACTATATTTAGGTTCTTCATGTTCTTCAGTAGCTTGTTCTGTTGAAATTTGAATAATTATATCTTCACTTTCAATTACTGCAAATTTTATAACTCCATTTTGAAATATTTTTGAAAGCACATTTTTTGCAATCCATTCTTGATTTTCTACAGTTGTAATATATTTTTTTTCAATTGTATTATTTATTACATATTTTGGATTATATTTTTTTGCAAAACTTAAGCCTTTAAGCATTAATTTTTTATAATCTTCATCCGACATATATTCTGTATCTTTACTCCAATAAAATACAATTAAAGAATTTTCTTCTTCATAAAAATAACTTATGTATTTATCTCTATAAATTTCCATAATTTTATATTCTTTTAATTTATATATTAAATATTTTGTATTTATTCATAATTTTATTTATTTTAAAATAAATAATTACAAATATTGAAATAAAATATTGAAAAATTAATATTTTACAATTTTTTATTTTCATTTGAAATGAATAAATTTTTTGCAAAATTAAAAAAAAACACAAAATTAAATTTTTTTTTTTTAATAATATCATTTTTGAAAAAAAATTTTAATATTTGAAAATGATAAAACCTTATAAAAATTCTTATAAAAGTAAAAAAGAACAAGTTGCTTTTATGTTTGATAATATTTCTTCTAAATATGATTTTTTAAATCATCTTTTTTCCTTTGGAATAGATAAAATTTGGCGAAATAAATTAATCAATTTACTAAGAAAAAATAATCACAAAATTGTTCTTGATTTGGCAACTGGAACTGGCGATCTTGCAATAAAAATTAGTAAATTAAAAGTAAAAAAAATTATTGGAATAGATATTTCTAAAGGTATGCTGAATTTTGCTGAAAAAAAAATTAAAAATAAAAATTTAGAAAATATTATTTCTTTCGAACTTGGAGACGCAGAAAAAATTAAATTTGAAAATAATTATTTTGACGCAATAACTATTGCTTTTGGTGTTAGGAATTTTGAAAATTTAGAAATTGGTTTACAAGAAATGTTTAGAGTTTTAAAAAAAAATGGAAAGGTTTTTATTTTAGAATTTTCAAAAGCAAAAAAATTTCCAGTAAAACAAATTTACAATTTTTATTTTTCCAAAATAATTCCTTTTTTAGGGAAAAAAATTTCAAAAGATAATTCTGCTTATGATTATTTGTATTCTTCCGTTGAGGTTTTTCCAGAAGGTAATAAGTTTTTAGAAAAATTAAATGATGTTGGCTTTAAAAATTGCAAACAAATTTCTTTAAATTTTGGAATAGCGTCCATTTATGTTGCTGAGAAATTTTAAATTAAAAAAAAATGAAAAATTTTAAAAAATTATAATACTTTTGGGAAATTATTTTTTAAATTTTATAATGAAAAAAGATATTAACAAAGAAAAATTTTTGTCTTATTTTAATAATTTAGATGAAAAAAATTTTCTAATAAAAGACGAAAAAAAAAGAAAAAAAATTTTTGATTTTTATCAAAAAAATGATTTTCCAAATCAAAAAACAGAAAACTGGAAACATACAAATATTTCTCAGATTTTTAAAAGTTCATATAATTTAAATTATGATATTAAAAATATAGATTTTGAGAAATATTTAATTCCAAATTTAAATGCAAATATTTTGGTTTTTGTAAATGGAATTTTTCAAAAAGAAAATTCTAAAATTATAAGTAAAGATTTAATTATAGAAAATTTAAAAGAAGCGAAGAAAAAATATTTATCAATTTTTGATGAAAATTTTGAAAAAACTGAGGTTTCTTTGGAAAATAATTTTACTGCTTTAAATACACTTTTTGCAGATGATGGAATTTTTATTTATGTTCCAAAAAATAAAGTCATAAAAGAAAATATACATTTGATTTTTATTTCTGACGGTTTGAAAAAAAAGGCTTTTTTATCACAAATTAGGAATTTGATAATTTTAGACGAAAATTCAAAAGCAAAAATTATTTCCAGTTATACTTCTTCCAAATTATCAAAAAATTTTACAAATGCAGTTAGTGAAATTATTTTGAAAAGCAATTCAGATTTAGAATTAAATATTTTAGAAGATGAAGGGAATAAATCCTTTTTATTAAATAATAATAAGGTTTTTCAAAACAAAAATTCAAATTTTTCTTGCAACACAATTACTATAAATGGAAATTTAATTCGTAATGACTTATCTGTTTCGTTTAAAGAAGAATTTTGTAAATGCTCTTTAAATGCTCTTTATTTAGCTGATAAAAAACAACATTTTGATAATTTTGTTTTTGTAAATCACGAAAATGCAAATTGTAAAAGCGAGCAAAATTACAGAGGAATAATAGATGAAAAAGCAATTATAGTTTTTTTGGGGAAAATTTTTGTTGCAAAAAATTCACAACAAACTGATGCAAAACAATTAAATAAAAATGTTTTACTTTCTGATTTTGCAAAAGTTTATAGCAAACCACAATTAGAAATTTATGCTGACGATGTTTCATGTGCCCACGGTTCGTCAACTGGACAATTAGATAAAGATTTAAAAATGAGATAAATAATCTCGTAGAAAAACGTTTTAAAAATTAATTTTTAATAAATTAATTTTTTTCAAAAAACGATAAATTTTATTGTTTTTTTGAAAAATTTCAAAGATACAAACCTAAATTTTTTTTTTTTAAATGCCAATTTTTTGGGTTTGTATATTAAAAATTTATTGAAAATAAATTTTTTTCAAAAAACGCCGAAATTTTACGAATTTATAAAAAAATTTTTCCAAAAAAACGTCAATTTTTTACGAATTTTAAAAAAAATTTTCAAAAAAATGTAATTTTTTAGCTTTGTACATACAGCTTGAAATTAATTTCTACTATTTTTTTTTGTGAAAATTTTATATTTTATCATTTTAAAAAGTATTATTGGCATAATTTTAAAAAAATGAATAATACAAATTAGCTCTTGCCAGAAAGAACTATTTTCAATTTTTTCTCCTTTTAAACGCATTTTAAATGCTTCCATAGTATTTCCATGTAAATTTGTCATCATCATTAATAATATGTGCGACATAATATCTTTTGTTTTTTCTTTACCATAAATATTTAAAAGTTTTTGTTTTGTTTCTAAATCTGGATTTCCTTTTGTATCAGCATAGTGTTGTGCAAAAAGTAAAGCTTCTAACTCTTCTTTTGGAGCGCCCTCAAAACCTCCGGATAATAAAACTTCAACTTCTTCTTTACTCATTCCAGACTTCAAAGCATTTTTAGTGTGTGTATAACTACATAATTTACAACCATTTACTTGTATCACAGACATACTAACTCTTTCACTAAAATGTTTTGAAATTACAGGGTTTAATATTGTCTCAACAAAAAAGTCAGCATGAGAAATAAATTTTCTCATATCATCATTCAAAGTTTTAAGATTATATATTCTCTTGTCAAATTTTCTTTTAATTGTCATTTATTTAATTTTTTTATGTAAAGAACAAAATTTATTTAATACTTTTAAACCCTTTTCAAGATCATTTAATTCATTTTGAGACAAAACTTTTATATCTTTTGCAATATTTTTCTTTATTTGAAAAATTATTTTTTCCGTTTTTGATAAACCTTCTTCAGTTAAAGATAAAAAAATTTTTCTCCTATCTTTTAAATCAGAATGTCTTTCTAAATATCCTAATTTTAATAATTTATCTACAGAGTTTGTCATTTGAGATTTTGTTATCCCAAGATTTTGAACAATCTTCGTTATATAAATTTTTTTATGCTCTTTTATAATTTTTAATATCATAAAATGATGTTTTGCAATATCCTTAGAAAAGTCTTTAAGAATTAAATTAACAAAATTCTTATTCATATTCCGACATATTTGTGAAGGAATAATCATTAATAATTCTTCTATTTTTTTTATTTGAGAATTCATTTTTAAAAATACATTAAATAAACTATTCATTTAAGGTACAAAAATATATAATATTTTTAAATAAAAAAAAAAATTTTTTTTTTTTTAAATTTTTATTCAAAATAAAATCATAAAGATTTTGTTTTTTTTGAAATATTTTAAAATTTTGAATTTAATTTTTAGGAAGTTTTACATTTTAATAAAAGAAATCAATTCTTTTATCAAAAATTCACATAAAAACTTAAAAATTTAAGCATTTATGAAAAAAATATTTTTTTATATAAAAAAAATATTTACATTTGTATTTTAATTCTAAAAAATAAATTCAATAATGAAACATATATTTCTATTTTTATGTTTTTTCGTAATGTTTTTTGAAACAACATTTGCATATTATCCAGGTCAAAGAAATGGTAACAAGAAAGATACTTCATCATTCATTTTATTAAAAAATGATAAATTTAGTGATAATTTGGATAGTTTATTGCATTTGTGGTATGTAAAAAATTCTTTAGAAAAAAGTTCTAAAGAACTTTTACTTGGCTTTGAAGATCAAACTAAAGTTAATGATAAAGTTTATGAAGAACGTTTAAGTGAAATTCAAACATTTATTGAAATGCCTTTCAATAAATATGTAAAAAAGTATATAAAATATTATACACATAGAAAAAATCGTTCCAGAATAGAAACTTTGCTTGGAATTTCCGAATATTATTTTCCTATGTTTGAGCAAATACTTGATTCTTACGATTTACCTCTGGAATTAAAATATCTCCCAATTATAGAATCTGCTTTAAATCCAAGAGCAAAATCCAGAGCAGGAGCAACAGGAATTTGGCAATTTATGTATTCTACAGGAAAAACATATGGTTTAAAAATAAATTCTTTTGTAGATGAAAGAAGAGACCCAGAAAAATCTACTCATGCAGCAGCGAGATTTTTAAAAGATTTGTATGAAATTTATGACGATTGGTATCTTGCTATGGCGGCTTATAATTGTGGACCAGTTAATGTAAATAAAGCTATACGTCGTACAGGAAAAAAGAATTATTGGGCTATTTATAACTATTTGCCAAGAGAAACACGAAAATATGTTCCTATGTATATTGCTGTTACTTATTTAATGAATTATCATAAAGAGCATAAAATAGAAGCAAAAAAATTTAATTTTGATTTTGCTACAGATACTGTTATGATTAATAAAAAAGTACATCTTGGACAAATAGCACAAATTTTAGATATTCCTTTGGAAAAATTAGAAGATTTAAACCCACAATATAAAAAGAATATTATTCCAAAATCACGAAATTATTATGCTTTGAAATTGCCCATAGAAAGTATTGGTAAATATTTAAGCTTAGAAAACACTATTTATAATTATAACAGAACAAAATTTTTTAATAAAAAAAATTCTAAAATTTATAGTTCAAAGAAAAATAAAGATTATGCTCCTTCAACAAGGGGAAAAAGAAAATTACTTTATGAAGTAAAAGAAGGCGATAATACTGGTTACATTGCAAGTTGGTACAAAATTAAAATTTCTGATTTGCGCTATTGGAATGGAATTTACAATAAAATAAAAGTCGGTCAAAAATTAACTGTTTATGTAAAAAAAAATGAAATTGAAAAATATAGAAAAATAACAAATATGAGTTTTGAAGAAAAGCAAAACTTTGTAAATACAAATACTAATAATAAAAAAGAAAAATTTGTTTATAACAATAAATTTATTTATTATACAGTAAAAAAAGGTGATAACCTATGGACAATAGCAAGGAAATATCCTGGAATAAGCAACAAAGATATTATGAAAATTAATGAGATGACAAATCATCGTTTATCACTCGGACAAAAATTGAAAATAAAAAGAAGAATATAAAATAAAATTATAGTTCTTATGAAATTTAAAAAAAAGATAAAATTAAAATCTGTTTCATAATATGAAACAGATTTTTTTCGAAAATTATTTTTATAAAAATTTTTAAATAAATAAAAAAATTTTTTTTTTTTCAAAAAAAATAGTATTTTTATGAAAAATTTAAACATAAAATTAAATATCTAAGTGGGTAAAAAGAAAAAAGCTGTACAAAGATTTAGAAGATGGACTAAGAGAGTAGATCATAGGGCAAAATATTTGATTAATGACAAAATAACTGCAAAAATGGTTAGGGTTGTTGGTGAAAATATAGAAGAACAGGGGATCTTTCACATATCAGAAGCATTATCTATGGCAAAAGAAATGGGACTTGATCTAGTAGAAATCACTGCTAAGGCAACTCCTCCTGTTTGTAAAATTATTGATTATCAGAAATTTCTTTATCAACAAAGAAAAAGACAAAAAGAAATTAAAGCAAATTCTGCTAGAATTGTTGTGAAAGAAATTCGTTTTGGTCCGAATACAGATGATCATGATTTCAATTTTAAATTGAAACATGCACAAAAATTCCTGGAAGACGGTTCAAAAGTTAGAGCTTATGTTTTTTTTAAGGGACGTTCTATTTTATTTAAAGAAAAAGGTGAAATATTGCTTTTGCGTTTTGCACAAAAATTAGAAGAATTTGGAAAAGTAGAACAACTTCCTAAACAAGAAGGTAAGAAAATGATACTTTATATTGCTCCGAAAAAAGAATTTAAAAAATAAATTTTATTTTTAATAAATTTTATTAAATTTGCACTTTAAAATAAATTTCAAAAATTTTGAAATATGCCAAAGATGAAAGTTAAGTCAGGAGCTAAGAAGAGATTTAAGCTAACTGGCACAGGTAAAATTAAGCGTAAGCACGCTTTTAAAAGTCATATTTTGACAAAAAAATCTAAAAAGAGAAAAAGAAATTTGACTCATTTTACGAATGTTCATAAATCTGACGAAAAGAATATAAAGTTAACTTTAGCAATTTAATTATAAAAAAAACAAAAATAGATAGCAAAAAGAGATTTTAATAAAAATCCGCTTCTATTTATAAAATTTAAAAATTATGCCACGTTCGGTAAACTCAGTAGCTGCAAAAGCTAGAAGGAAAAAAATTTTAAAACAAACAAAAGGCTATTTTGGTGCCAGAAAAAATGTTTTTACAGTTTCTAAAAACGTAATTTTAGGGCATTATGGATACAAAGAATTAATGCAGGAGCAAGAATTCATGGTATGTCGTATTCTGTTTTTATGGGGAAATTACATAAAAAAGGAATAGAAATTAATAGAAAAGTTCTCGCTGACTTATCTATGAATCACCCACAAGCATTCGAACAAATTGTAAATGCTGTTAGATAAAATTCCCTAAGTTTTTTTTTTAAATTCTATTATATTATAATAGAATTTTTTTTTTTCAAAAATTAAATTTATTTTTGAAAAAAAAAAAGAAATGAATATTGAACTTTTAGAAATTTCTTGTTTACACGAAAAAGGCAAAAGAGAAAGTAATGAAGATGCTATTTTTCCAAAAAAAAATAAAGCAAATCTAAAAAATAAATTATTTGTTGTTTGTGATGGAGTTGGCGGTGTTGATAAAGGTGAAGTTGCAAGTCGATTGATTTGCGAAAAATTTGCTGAGTATTTTAATAAAAATATTAATAATATTCAAAAAAAAAATTTTGAAAAAGCTTTTAATTTTGTTGAAGAAGAAATAGCTTTGCACATTAAAAAAAATCCAGAAACTGACGGTATGGCTTCTACTGCTGCAATTTTATTCATAGACGAAAAAGGAATTTTTGCTATGCATTGCGGCGATACTAGAATTTCTCATTTTAGGAATAACAAAATTTTATGGCAAAGTGAAGATCATTCATGGGTATGGGAGATGTTAAAAAGAGGAATTTTAACAAAAGAGGAAGCAAAAAATCATAGAAGAAAAAATATCATTACTCGTGCAATGCAAGGCAAAAAAGAAAGTGAGCCGGACATTTATTTTACAAAAGATATAGAAAAAAATGATTATTTTCTTATCACGACAGATGGAATTCACGATATTATTGGAAATAAAGAATTAACAAAAATTGTTTTTTTAGATAATAATCTAAAAAATAAAATGAAAAAAATTCACAAAATTTGTGATGAAAAATCCAATGATAATTTTTCTGCTTATATTTTTAAAATAAAAGATATTAATAATAATAATTTTTTTGAAAAAATGAAAAATATTTTTTCATAAAAAAGCATAAAAAAATTACATAATGAAGCAAAAAAAAATTTTTACTTATTTATTTTTCTCCCTTATATTTTTTATTTCTTGTGATGAAATAGATAATCCTATGGAAGAAAATAATGAAATTATTGATACAAATATTGTTTTTCCTGTAAATGAAAATCCTGTAAAAAAAGTTTTATTAGAAGAGTTTACAGGTCATAAATGTGGGAATTGTCCTCCTGCTGCAAAAAAATTAGAAGAATTACATCATACTTATGGTGAGAAATTAATTAGTATAGCAATTCATACAGGAGTTTTTGCTGCAACCGATGAAAATTTTCCTGAAGATTATAGCACATCAGAAGGCGACGAATTAAATTCTTTTTATGGTATTGAGTCTTATCCTACGGCATTAATTAATAGGGTAGAATATAATGATAATTTAGTACTTCCTGGCGCAGCTACATTTTGGGAAGACGCTTTAAAAGAAATTATTGATAAGGAACAAATATTAGAAATTTCTATTGTAAATGAATTTGATACCATAAATAGAGATTTAAAAACTAGTGTTCAAATTGAATTTTTGAAAGAATTTGATGATAAATTGAATTTATCTATTTATCTTGTTGAAAATAATATTGTATCGCCGCAAGATAATTATAGTCTTGGAGACGACCATTATGTTGAAAATTATGTTCATAAACATATTTTAAGAAGTACTTTAAACGGAACTTGGGGAACAGAATTATTAGAGAGCGATTTGGATAATAAAAAAATCGTGAAAACTTTTTTAAAAGAAAGTTTAAATGAAAAATGGAAAATGGAAAATTGTATAATTGTTGCTTTTGTTTATGACACAGAAACAGAAACAGAAAGCAAGGAAAGAGAAATTATACAAGCGGAAGAAAAAAACATTTTTTGATAAAAATCAAAAATTTTGTCGCTTTTTGGAAGAAATTTATTTTTGAAATAAAAATTAAAAATTTTGGCGTTTTTTTGAAAAAAATTTTTTTAATTATAAAATTCATTGAAATTTTGACGTTTTTTGAAAAATAATTATTAAAAAATTTATACTTTTTAGAATCTTTTTATGAGAAAAATTTAAATTTATTTAAAAAATTTGGAATTTATTAATATTTTTGAAAAAAATTTTTAAAAAAAATCGATTTTTTTTAAATAATTTCAAAAAGTTTTTTCAAAAATGAGTTTTTTTTTGATTTTAAAATGAAAATATTAAAATTTTGACGTTTTTTTGAAAAATTTTTTTTTTAATTTTTTAAAAAATTATTTATTTTTGAATATGAAAGAATTAAAAAAAATTTTAACTTATATTATTCCTTATAGTTTTCAAGCTGGTTTAAATATATTTTTCAATGTTTTATCTGTAATATTTTCTCTATTTTCTGTTGCAATGATAATGCCTTTTCTTGGTATTTTATTTAAGAACCAAAATCTTATAAAAGAAGTAAAAGATTTTCAATTTAATTTAGAATCAGCGCATGAGCATTTTAATTTTTACATAAGTAAAATTATAATTAACGAAGGAGAAGCAAAAGCACTTTTGTATGTTAGTTTATTTATGATTTTAATGACTTTTTGTAAAACTGGTTTTAGATATTTAGCACTTTTTTTTATGGCAGATATTAGGAATAATGTGATAAAAGATTTAAGAAATAATGTTTTTTATAAAATTTTAAAACTTCCTTTATCTTATTATTCAAATAAAAAAAAAGGAGATATTATTGCACGTATGACTGTTGATGTTCAGGAGGTTGAGATGTCGATTATTTCGTCTATGGAAATGATTTTGAGAGATCCATTAACAATAATTATTTATATGTTTGCTTTGATTTTTATGAGCTTTAAATTAACTTTATTTGTTTTTATATTATTACCGTTAAGTGGAATTATTATAGGTAGAATAGGAAAAAATTTAAGAAAAGTTTCTGATATTACACAAAAAAAATTTGGAACTTTAATTTTTTTAATAGAAGAAACTCTTACTGGTTTAAGAATAATTAAGGCTTTTAACGCTGAGAAAAAAGTAAAAAAGAGATTTTCTTACGAGAACGAAAACTACACCAATGTAATGGTAAAAATGTTTAGAAGAAGATATTTAGCAAGTCCTCTAAGTGAATTTATGGGAACTGTAGTTTTATTAATTTTAATGTATTATGGAGCATCTCTTGTTATGGGAAATGATGAAAATTTAATTGCTCAGGAATTAATAACTTACCTCGCAACTTTCTTTTTAATTATTGCTCCGGTAAAATCTTTTTCAACGACTTATTACAATGTTCAAAAAGGTCTTGCTTCCATAGACAGAATAAATTACATTTTAAATGCAGAAATAAATATAAAAGAAAAAACAAATGCTAAAAGCATAAATGATTTTTCTAAAAATATTTTTTATAAGGATCTTTCTTTTGCTTATGCGAATAAAATTGTTTTAAATAATATCAATTTAAAAATTGAAAAAGGTAAAACCATTGCAATAGTTGGGCAATCTGGTTCTGGAAAATCTACCTTAGTTGATTTATTGCCACGTTTTTATAATGTTTCAAAAGGAGATATTTTTATAGATGGTTTTTCTGTAAAAGATTATAAAATTACAGATTTGAGAAATTTGATTGGAAATGTAAATCAAGAATCTATTTTATTTAATGATACAATTTATAATAACATTGCTTTTGGTTTAGAAAATGCAAAAAAAGAAGATGTTATTGAGGCGGCAAAAGTTGCTAATGCACATAATTTTATTATAGAAACAGAAAATTCTTATGAAACAAATATAGGAGACAGAGGAACAAAATTATCCGGTGGACAAAGACAAAGAATTAGTATTGCAAGAGCAGTTTTAAAAAACCCTCCCATTTTAATCCTCGACGAAGCAACTTCTTCTTTGGATACAGAATCAGAAAGATTAGTGCAAGAAGCATTAACAAATTTAATGAAAAATAGAACATCAATAGTAATTGCACATAGACTTTCTACCGTTGTACACGCTGATGAAATTTGTGTTTTAAAAGAAGGTGAAATTATAGAAAGAGGTAAACATAAAGATTTATTAAAAATAAATGGTATGTATAAAAAATTACATAACCTACAAATTTTTTCATAATTTATAAATTGTTTTTTCAAAAAAAAATTTTTTTTAAATTTGAAATTCATTAAAAAATTGACGATTTTTTGAAAAAAAATTTTTTTTTTAAATTTGAAATTCATTAAAAAATTGACGATTTTTTGAAAAAAAAATTTTTTTTTAATTTGAAATTCATTAAAAAATTGACGATTTTTTGAAAAAAAAAAATTTTTTAAATTTGAAATTCATTAAAAAATTGACGATTTTTTGAAAAAAAAAATTTTTTTAAATTTGAAATTCATTAAAAAATTGACGATTTTTTGAAAAAAAAAATTAAAAAATTGACGATTTTTTGAAAAAAAAAATTTTTTTTTAATTTGAATTCATTAAAAAATTGACGATTTTTTGAAAAAAAAAAATTTTTTTTAATTTGAATTCATTAAAAAATTGACGATTTTTTGAAAAAAAAATTAATTTGAATTCATTAAAAAATTGACGATTTTTTGAAAAAAAAAATTTTTTTTTTAATTTGAATTCATTAAAAAATTGACGATTTTTTGAAAAAAAAAAATTTTTTTTAATTTGAATTCATTAAAAAATTGACGATTTTTGAAAAAAAAATTTTTTTTAAATTTGAAATTCATTAAAAAATTGACGATTTTTTGAAAAAAAAAATTTTTTAATTTGAAATTCATTAAAAAATTGACGATTTTTTGAAAAAAAAATTTTTTTTTATTTGAAATTCATAGTAAAATTTTGGGCGAATTTTGAAAAAATTACATAATTAACATTTGTCTATTTTCAAAACTTTTATAAAATGGTCTTAATTTTTTTGTATTATAATCTTGTTTTACATTTACTAATTTTGAATTGCTCACAACAATTTCTATATCTACATTATCATATTTCCCATTTTTTATAACGACCATTTTACCGTGTATTCCTTTTGTAATTAAATCAAAAGCTATATTTCCATAAGCCATAGGAACTATAGAATCTATAGCATCTGGATCTCCTCCACGAACAAGATAACCCAATTTTTGATTAATAATATTTATAGTTTTTCCATTATTGAATTTATGAGATATTTGTTTTAATTTATTAGAAACCATATCTCCTATTCCTCCAAGTTTTTGATGACCAAACATATCTTTTTTATTATTTTCGAAAAGCATTTCTTGACCCTCAAAAGATGCTCCTTCAGATACCATAACAATAGAATATTTACCAGAAGATTTTTTTCTATCTTCTATTAAAAGTTTTGCTAAGTTTTCAATATTAAATTTATACTCAGGAATTACACAACGATTGGCAGAACCAGCCATCGTTGGAAGCATTGCTGTAAAACCAGCATATCTACCAAAAACTTCAAGAATAAGCAATCTTTCGTGAGAACTTGCAGAAGTTCTTAAATTATTAGTCATCATAATTGTACGACTGACGCAAGTGCTAAAACCTATGCAATAATCTGTTCCAAAAACATCATTATCCATAGTTTTTGGAATGCCAATAATTTTAATTCCTTTTTTATGAAGTTCAACAGCATAACTCAAAGTATCATCGCCACCGATGGGAATTAAATAATCTATTTCCAGAAAACAGAGATTTTTTATAACTTCTTCCGTCAAATCATTATTTTTATCTTTTGTATATTTGTATTTTAAATGCTCAGGAATTGCATTTTTTGGCATATTGCTTGGTCGTGTTCTTGATGTGTGCAAAAAAGTGCCACCCATTCTTCCCCATTTATTTACAATTTTTTCCTTCAATTCTAAGAAATGTAAGCTGTTATCAACATTTTTATCTCGGACCATTTCTGTTATTCCTGCCCAACCTTTTCGTAAACCTATCACTTTAAAATTAGACCTAATTGCTCTTATAGTTAGAGAACGAATTGCTGGATTAAGACCAGGAACATCGCCTCCACCTGTTAAAATTGCTATTGTTTTTTTTAATTTTGACATAAAATTTTTTTATACAAAAAAAACAAATTTTTAATAAAAAGTGTTTTTTATTCTTTTTTTTCTAAAAAATGAACTTAAAATTTTTTTGCTTTCGTCTTCCAAAACTCCTGCAACAATTTTTGTTTTTTTATTTAAAATATTTGGATAATAATTTGAAGAGTCAAATATAAAGCTCCTGCACACATTACACAAGGTTCTAAATTTACATATAATTCACAATTTTTTAAAAATTTCGTTCCTAAATATTGATTTGCAGAACTTATTGCAAGCATTTCTGCATGAGCAGTAAGGTCTTGTAAAGTTTCTATTAAATTATGAGTTTTTGCAATTATTGTATTTTCGCAAACAATAATCGCACCAACAGGAACTTCACCTTTTTCAAAAGCTTTATTTGCTTCTTTTAAAGCAATTTTCATAAAATTTATTTTCATAAATTTAATTTTTTATAAAAATAAAAATAAATTTTATTATAAAAAATCATTAAAATTTTTGCTATTTTTTGAAAAAAGATTTTTTTTAAATATAAAAAATCATTAAAATTTTTGCTATTTTTTGAAAAAATTTTTTTTTTAAAAACTGTTAGTTAACATAAAAGACATTCCATAAGTTGCTGGAACATTTCTGCAAATTCCTCCTGCACAAGTAATTCCTTCTTTTTGTTTCCCATATCTAATTTCAAAACGAGTTGTTTTGTAATTATAACCAGCACCCAACAAATAATAATGAGTTTGTTTTTTTTTGATTTCATTTCCATAATTATACTGGTCTTGCAAAATGAAAAAGAATTTTTTTAAATTATATTCCATAGAAATCATTGCCCAATCTTTTTCATCTTCCTCTGTTAATAAAATTTGAAATTCTGTTCTTAAACTATTTCTGCTTTTAAATTTATAAGAAATATCAAAAATTCCAATATTTGCATTTACATTTTTATGTCCTTCAGTACCTCTATTAATATCATAATTGTAAATTAAATTTTGATAAATTAGAGTAAATTTAATTTTTCTATTTAATTTTTTATTAATTTCTATGCTAAAATCTTGAAATAATAATTCTTCTCCAATTTTAAAAAAATCACTTTTATATCCATCTGTTCCTTCTTTTCCTAATGGAATAGTATCAGATATTTTTGCTTTTTCAATATTATTCATTTGAGAAAAATTTACAGAAATATCTGTTCCATATTTTCCACCGAGTATTGTTTTTTTCATAAATTTATACATTATTTCTGTTTGAAAACCAATTTCTCCATTTGTTTGAGTTACATAAGGATACATCGCCAATAAACTATAAGTGTGATTTTTTGTGATATTTGGAATATAATTTATCAATAAATCTGTAATAGAAGCATTTCTCTCGGAACGGAAATCCATATTATCTGTACGTTTTACATTAAAAAGCAATCCCATTCCTTTCTGAGAAAAACTTAAATTAAGTAAAATAGCTTCACCATTTTTATAAATAAGATTATTTGATGCGTTTGGGTCATTAATCTTTTGAGAAAATTCAGCATTAAAATTCAAAAATCTGCCATTATTAAAACTATGAATTATAGAAAAACGTCCTGAATATGCTCCAACATTTTCCGGAAGATGATAGCTTGAATTTTCATCTTTTTCATATTTACTTAGAAAACTGCCTCCAACAGAAAATCGAGTATTCATTGATAAAGAATCAAAAATTTCATTCAATAAAAATTCCCCATCTATACCTCTTAAAATACCTTTTCCTTTTTCGAAATAAAAACGTTGTTTTCCTGCAATAGCTTTTAAATAGATTCTATTATTGAAATTATATTTTAAACGAATACCGTCCATTGCATTATCATATCCCAAGTTCTTATCCTCATAAGTTCTAAAAATCAAACCATTACCAAATTGCTCATAATAATTTCCTACGGTAATTTCTAAATCATTAATTTTATAAATTACATAGCGATAAGGAATTCCATTTTCATCATAACGAGAGTCATAAGCTTTCAAACTATTCATATAGGCTTCATATCTAAATCCAGCTTTGAAATTTCCTTTTTCATAATTTATGTTTGCGTAAGAATTCATTAATATTTTTTCTGGTGGAATTTCTGCTTTTATCAAACTATCTTTTTTATAGCTTTGAGCATTCAATTCAAAATTTCCACTTATCTTTCCATCTTGTAAATTATTCTGAGATTTCACATAAAATGAAATTAAAAATATTATTAATAAAAAAAAATATTTTCTCATATTCTAATTTTTTTAAATTTATTTAAATTTATTTTTTTGACATTTGATAGCTTTTAAAAATAATTCTAAATTCTGCACCGTCTTTTGTATTTTGCACTTGCAAAAAACCTCCCATATTTTTTTCAATTATAGATTTTGCCATGTGCAAACCTATACCTGTTCCTTGGGATTCATGCTTAGTTGTAAAATAAGGATTGAAAATTTTATCTATTATTTTTTGACTAATTCCACCAGCATTATCAGTAATAGAAATTATAGTATCTTTAAAATGGTAAAAACTTTTAATCATAACTTTACCTTTTTCTATTTTTCTTTCTAAAATAATATCTTTCGCATTATTCAAAATATTTATAATAACTTGCGAAAATTCATTAGGATAACCAAGTATAAATATACCTTTATTAATATCTATATTTAAATCTATGTTATTATTTTTAAAAGTTGCTTGAAGTAAAGAAACAGATTTTCCAATATTATTTTTTACATTAAATTTTAATTTTTCTCTGTCTGGTTTGAAAAAACTTCTAAAATCGTCTATAGTTTGAGACATATACTTAATGATTTCCATCATTTCAGAAACACTATTATGTAAATATTCTTTATTTAATTCTTCATATTCATAAGCATCTTCTACATCTTGAACGATTAATCCGATAGAATTTAAAGGTTGTCTCCATTGATGAGCAATATTTCCTATCATTTCACCCATAGCCGCTTGACGAGATTTTATAGCCAAAATGTGATCTTTTTCCCTACTTTTTTTAACTTCCTTAGCTACTTTTTCTGTTAATTTTAAATTAATATTTTTTAATTTATCTTCTTGTTCTTTTAATTTATCTTTTTGTTTTGTTAACTCTTCATTTTTTTTTGAAAGCTCTTTATTATTTCCCCTTATTATTTCATGAACTTTTGCTTCATTTTTTTTAGTTGCTTTATTACGTTTTATTAGAATTACAAATATAATTGTAACTAAAGATAAAACCAATAGAAAAGCAATAATTATTATGTCTCTAAATTTTTTTTCATTATTTAAATTTAATGCTTTAATTTCATCTTCTTTTTCTTTTTCTTTTTCATACTTAATTTCCATTTCATATATATTATTTCTATTTTTATATCTTAAAACAGAATCTCTTGCTGAGATATAATTTTTATAATAAGTTGAGAGTTCTTCTATATTTTTTTTTTTCTTATAAATTTCAATACCATTTTCATAAATATTCATAACTATTTCGTGTGCTTGTATTTCTAAAGCAATTTCCAAAGCTAAATTGGTGGTTAATAATGCGTCTTCTAAATTATTTAATTTTGTGTTTACAACAGTTATTTTCAATAAAATTGCAGCAGTACCGTAGCTATCTTTTTTTTTATTTAAAATAAAGTATGCTCTATTATAATAATCAAGAGCGCGTTCTAAGTTTTTTTTTCCAATATAAATATCTCCAAAATTTTCATTAACTTTTGCAATTCCTATAGAATCGTTTATTTCATTTTTTATTTTAAAAGCTTTTTTTGTATATTTCAAAGCTTCTTCGAATTCTTTTTTTATAGAATAAATAATTCCCAAATTATTTTGACATTCAGAAATTTCTTTTTTATTATTTAATTTTTCTGCCATACTTAAAGCTTGTTTTTGATAAACTAATGCTGAATTAATTTTGTCTCCTCTAATCTTTATATAAGCAAAAGCTATATGATTTAATGTTTTTATACTTTTTTTTATCTCTCTAAGTTCTTGTGTAATTTTCAATGATAAAAGAAAATTCTTAATTGCTTTTTCGAAAAATCCCCATTCATAATAAATTTGACCAACTTTTAATAAAGTGTAGGATTTTTTAATACTTCCTTTTTTTTGTATCTTTAATAATTTATCGAAAAAATTTAGAGATTCTTTAAAAATTTTTATTTCAAAATAAATCTCTGCTATGCGTTTTATTGTTTCTTCTTTTTTGAAATCTGGTGATAATTCTAAAGATTTTTTAGATTTTTCTATAACTTTAAAAGCTAAAGATTCTCTTTTTATTAAAATATCTTTATTTTCATAAAATTTTATTTCATAAAATTCAGATAATTTATTTAAAATTTCTGATTTTAATACTTTGTCAATATTTTTATTTTTTAACAAATTCTCAAGACTATCTATTTCTGAGGAAAAAACAAAATTATTTAATAATAAAAATATTACTATAAAATTAAAAATTTTCATGATTTTTTTTAAAATATTTTTTTTACAAAAATAATATTTTTTTTTAAATATTTTTTTAATTTTGTAAAAAAAAAATAAAAATGTTAAATATTGTTTTATTCGGAGCACCTGGTGCAGGAAAAGGTACACAAGCAAAATTTATTGTAGAAAAATATAATTTAGTGCATCTTTCTACGGGAGATATTTTGAGAAATGAAATCAAAAATGAAACTAATTTAGGGAAAAAAGCACAAAAATATATGGATAAAGGGAAGTTAGTTTCTGACGACCTTGTAATAGCTATGATTGGAAAAAAATTAGAAAAAGAAAAATCTGAGGGTTTTATTTTTGACGGTTTTCCACGTACAGAAAAACAAGCGGTAGCTTTAGATAAATTCTTATGGGAAAAAAATTTAGAAATAAAATTAATGTTGAAATTAAAAACTGACGAAGATGAGTTGATAAGAAGAATTTTATCAAGAGGAAGAGAATCAGGGCGTGCAGATGATCAAGATTATGGAGTGATACAAAATCGTATTAAAGTTTATAATAAAAAAACGTCTCCTCTTGTTGATTTTTATAAAAATCAAAATAAGTTTAAAGAAATTTCTGGTATGGGAAGTATAAAAGATATTTCAGAAAGAGTTTTTAAAACTATTGACGAATTATAAAATAAATTTATAAAAATTTGGACAAATTATAAAAAAATTTTTTTTTTATAAATTCAAAACCATATCAAGAATATTCTTTTTTTGGAGTTTCATTTATAAAAATTTTGATTTTTTTATAAAAAATTATTTTAAAGTAAAATATCAAGTTCCTTTTATAAAATTGCATAAACAACATTTAGAAAAAAATAAGAAATAATACAATATGTGTTTTTTGGAAAAAATTTTTTCCAAAAAACGCTAAATTTTAATAATTTATTAAAAAAAAATTTTTTCAAAAAACGATGAAATTTTAATAATTTATTTTAAAAAAAATTTTTTCCAAAAAACGACGAAATTTTAATAATTTATTTAAAAAAAAATTTTTTCAAAAAACGCCAAAATTTTAATAATTTATTAATAAAAAATTTTTTCCAAAAAACGCCGAAATTTTAATATTTTATTAAAAAAAATTTTTTCCAAAAAACGCCAAAATTTTAATAATTTATTAAAAATAAATTTTTTCAAAAAAACGCCAAAATTTTAATAATTTATTAAAAAAAATTTTTTCCAAAAAAACGAAAAATTTTATGATTTTTTTTATAATTTTGTGAATTATAAAAATTAAAAAAATGTCTCTATTTCAAAAGTCTGTTTTAAAAAATTATATTTCGAGATTTGATAAAATTAAACTGGAAAAATCTTTCGAAAAATTTAAAAATGTTTTCAATTCCGAAAAAATAAAACAAATTAAAAAACTTAAAGAAGAAGAATATCAAGATGGTTTTCTGAGAGATTTATTTGTGAAAATTCTTCATTATAAAATAAAACCAGAAAAAGATTTTAATATAGTTTTGGAAAAAAAGAACGAAACAAATGCAGGAAA
>NBLL01000064.1:19345-20177 GCA_002084355.1 Bacteroidetes bacterium 4572_128
AAAACCGATGCCGCAATTATAAAAAATAATCAAGTAATTGCTGTTATAGAATTGAAATCCACATCTTTAAAAGATTTTTCTAAGGTTGTTAGACAAGCGTTTTATTACAGAAACAATCAAGAAAATTGTAAATATATAATAATTTCTAATTTCGCAAAACTGAGATTTTATATAGATTATGCAAATAATTTCGAAGAATTTGACCTGTTTAATTTGCAAAAAAAAGATTTTGATTTATTATATTTTCTTCTGAATAAAGAAAATCTTTTAAATGATATTCCGCTAAAATTAAAAAATGAAACTTTAATTTACGAGGAAGAAATCTCCGAAAAACTTAAATTATTTTATTCAAAAAATCGCAAAAATTACTCGACAGATTATTATTTATTTTTTTCTCCCAAAATCTAATAAAAAACAATGAAAATCACGAAAAAATTATTTTATTCAAAAAATCGCAAAAATTACTCGACAGATTATTATTTATTTTTTTCTCCCAAGATATTGGAATTTTACCAACGAATTTCATAGAAAAAATCATAAAAAGATTTTTTCTTTTGAAAGAAGCAGACAATTATAAATCTATGTACGAGGTTTATAAACAGTTTTTTGATTATATAAATCTCGGAAAAAAGGGAGAAACAGAAATTGATAATATTCCAGCTTACAACGGTGGTTTATTTCTAAAAGATGAAATTTTAGATAATTTGAAAATAGATGATGCAATTCTTTTGGAAGATGTGAAAAAAATTTCAAAATAAAAAGATGAAATTTTAGATAATTTGAAAATAGATGATGCAATTCTTTTGGAAGATGTGAAAAAAATTTCAAAATA
>NBLL01000065.1 GCA_002084355.1 Bacteroidetes bacterium 4572_128
CAAAAAACAAAAACCATAAAGCTTTGATTTTAAGGTTGTTGCGTTTTTTGTAAAATGCAAAAAATTGAAATTTACCATACTATAATGAGCGGATACTAAAAATCTTAAAATTTTGGGCGATTTTTTGAAAAATAATTTAAAACCGTTAAAATTTTGACGTTTTTTGAAAAAATTTTTTAAAATATTTGTCGTTTTTTGAAAAATTTTTTTTAATTAAAAAAAAACATATTTTTGTATATAATTTAATAATTATAGAAATGATAAAAATATTTGCATTATCCTTATTTTTTTTATTACAAATAATAAATGTAAAAAGTTCTAATATTGTTTTTTATAGCAAAAAAGGTGAACTTTTTAATGTTTTTATTAATGGAATAAAACAAAATCTTCATCCAGACGCAAGAGTTAAAATTGTAAATTTGAAAGCAAGAGATTATAATATAGAAATTATTTTCAAGAATAAAAATTTTGGGAAAATTTCAAAAAAAATAAATTTGCATAAAGGCTATGAAATGTTTTTTATTATAAAAAAAAGGAAAAAAAATAATCGTTATATTTTTAAATTTAAAAAAGAAATTGTTTTATCGCATACTGTTGAAACAATGGTAGTTTTTAATAATGATAATTTAAATCAAACAGAAATTATACGTTATTATCCGTCGAGAAATAAAAGTTCTAATAATAACCATAATCAAAATTATCATAACGACCATTCTTATTATGAAGATAATTATCTTCCAATTTCAGATTATCCTTTTTTGAAAAATTACCAAGGTAATAAATCTTGTAAAATTCCAATTAATAAATCTGATTTTGAGGATATAAAAAAAAGCATAATAAAAAATAATTATGAGCATTTAAAATTAGCAAATGCAAAACAAATTATAAAACAAAAATGTTTTGTTAGTGTTCAGGTTAAGGAAATTATGGATATTTTTGATTTTGATAATTCTCGTTTAGATTTTGCAATTTTTGCTTATGATTATACTTATGATTTAGGAAATTATTATAAAGTAAATTCATCTTTTGAATTTGAATTTTCAATTACTCGTTTGAATAATCATATAAATAAATGTATAAAAAAATAGTCAAAATGGTAAAAAAAAATTTTTTTATAATTTTTATAATTTTTATTTCTAATTCTTGCACAATAACTTATTCAACTTCCGGAGCGTCTATTTCTCCAGACATAAAAACTGTTAAAATAGATTATTTTAAAAATCAAGCACAATTAATAAATGCTTCGCTAAGTCAAGATTTTACAGAAAAATTAAAAGAAAAATTTATTAATGAAACAGATTTAAGAGTAATTGACGAAAATGGAGATTTAAATTTCGAAGGAATGATTATAGAATATTCTACTACACCTATGGCATCAGGAAGAGATGAAATATCATCTTTAAATAAGTTAAAAATCACAATTAAAGTTACTTATACAAATGAAAAAGATGATACTTATAATTATGACAAGTCTTTTTCTGAAACAGGAGAATATGAAAGCAGTAGAAGTTTGGAAGATGTAGAAGACGAAATTGTACCAGAAATTTTAAATAAAATTATTGATAAAATTTTTAATGAATCAGTAGCAAATTGGTAAAATTATTTAATTTTGTAAAAAATTTTTTAATAAAAAAAAAAATGAAAATACTTGCAATTATTTCTAGAACTCTTGTTGGTTTGGTTTTCTTATTTTCTGGCTACGTAAAAGCTGTTGACCCGCTTGGTTCATCTTATAAATTTAATGACTATTTCACCGCTTTTGGAATGGATTTTTTAACTTCTTTATCTTTTCCAATGGCAATAATTCTTGCATCAATTGAATTTCTTGTAGGTTTATTTTTAATCGTTGGAATTATTACAGAAATAAGTTCTTTGATGGCTTTAATTTTTATGGTGATTTTTACACCTTTGACTTTATATTTAGCCTTTGAAAATCCTGTTACAGATTGTGGTTGTTTTGGTGATGCGATTATTTTGACAAACTGGGAAACTTTTTATAAAAATATAGTGATTTCTGCTTTTGCTGTGATTTTATTTCTTCTAAGAAAAAAAGCCCAGATTTCAATAAAAAAATATTTTGAATATATAATTGCTGTTTTTCTTGTTTTTCTTGTTTTAAGTTTTGAACTTTATAACTATAGGCACTTGCCTGTTCACGATTTTAGACCTTATAAAATAAATAATTTCCTTCCAGATTTAATGGAAGTTCCAGAAGGAGTACAAGGAAATGAATACGCAAATATTTATAAAATGGAGAATACAAAAACAAAAGAAAAAAAAGAAATTAATAGTAAAGAATATATAGACACAGAAATTTGGAAAGATACAACTTGGGTAATTACAGAAACATCTGATGAGTCTATTTTGATAATAAAAGGTTATGAACCACCAATTCACGACTTTGAATTGAGTAATGAATTAGGTGACGATATGACTCATGAAATTTTAGAATCAGATATTGTTTTTCTACTTGTTGCTTACGATTTAGATGAAACAAATAGGAAAGCTATGAAAATTTCTTGGTGCAGATGAAATTATGTTAAAAACTATTATTCGTTCAAGTCCTGGTTTAGTTTTACTGAGAAATGGAACAGTAAAAGGAAAATGGCATTATAATGATTATCCAAAAATAGACGATTTAGAGGAAAATTATTTAAATTAAAAAATATTAAAATTTTGGACGTTTTTTTGAAAAATAATTTTTTAAACATTGGAGGTTTTTTTTTTAACCTCCAATGTTTGTTGATCAATGTTGTATTTTTTAAAACATTAAAATTTTGAACGATTTTTGGAAAAAATTTTTTTATTTTAAATTTAAAAAACATTAAAATTTTTGACGTTTTTTTTTTTTTGAAAAAATTTTTTTTTGAGATTAAAAAATGTTAAAATTTTGACGTTTTTTTGAAAAAATTTTTTTTTAAGATTAAAAAATGTTAAAATTTTGACGTTTTTTGAGATTAAAAAATGTTAAAATTTTGACGTTTTTTTGAAAAAATTTTTTTTTAAGATTAAAAAATGTTAAAATTTTGACGTTTTTTTGAAAAAATTTTTTTTTAAGATTAAAAAATGTTAAAATTTTGGCGTTTTTTTTGAAAAATTTTTTTTTGAGATTAAAAAATGTTAAAATTTTGACGTTTTTTTTGAAAAAATTTTTTTTTAAGATTAAAAAATGTTAAAATTTTGACGTTTTTTTTGAAAAATTTTTTTTTTAAGATTAAAAAATGTTAAAATTTTGACGTTTTTTTTGAAAAAATTTTTTTTTAAGATTAAAAAATATTAAAATTTTGGCGTTTTTTTTGAAAAAATTTTTTTTTGAAATTAAAAAATGTACGTTTTTTTTGAAAAAATTTTTTTTTGAGATTAAAAAATGTTAAAATTTTGACGTTTTTTTTGAAAAAATTTTTTTTTGAGATTAAAAAATGTTAAAATTTTGGCGTTTTTTTTGAAAAATTTTTTTTTTGAGATTAAAAAATGTTAAAATTTTGGCGTTTTTTTTTAAAAAATTTTTTTTTGAGATTAAAAAATGTTAAAATTTTGACGTTTTTTTTGAAAAAATTTTTTTTATTTTAAAATTATAAAATATTAAAATTTTGGACGTTTTTTTGAAAAAAAATTTTTTTTATTTTGAAATTAAAAAATCTCAAAATTTTGACGTTTTTTTGTTGATCAATGTTGTATTTTTTAAAACATTAAAATTTTGAACGATTTTTGGAAAAAATTTTTTTATTTTAAATTTAAAAAACATTAAAATTTTTGACGTTTTTTTGAAAAAATATTAAAATTTTTGTCGTTTTTTAATTTTTTTTCTTATTTTTGTTTTTTTCATATAAAAAAATATGAATGGTAATTCATATTTTTTTTGAATAATTAAAAATCTAAAATAGGTAATAATGATACGTCTAAAAAGTATAAATATTAAGGGATTTAAAGACCCAACATACGAGAAAGAACTGATTTTCTCAACAGAACCAATTAGTGTTATTTATGGAGAGAATGGTTCAGGTAAGACGACTTTGTTAAAAATATTATTTGCTGTTCTAAGCAAGGATAGTAAAATACTACAACATGAAAATGTCCAACAAGTTCATATAGTGTATTATAGCGACATTAATAAAAAGGAGTTAATTGTTATGCGAGATGATAATAATAATATTGATTGGAGTGATAATTTAGAATTATATAATTCTAGTTCCATACTTTTTGGTGTTCACAGAGGAGTAATACCAGAACCGAGTATGAATTTGCATACAGATAAAAATAGATTATTTATGCTAATTGAGGAACTTATACAAATCATTATAAACCCTAAATACAGAATGTCACCAAAATATACAAACGAAATTTTGTTTTTTAGGGAAAGAGCCATGAGAAGACAAAATAAAATAGACTACGATGAATTTAATAGAACATATCAATTTAATAGAACATATCAAAATGAAAAAAGTAGCTTTTTAAGAAAACTCAATAGCCAAGCACACTTATCAACAGATTTTGTTAAAATTAAAGATATCCAGAATGCAATTGTTACAGAATATAATAATGGTCAAACCATTATATCAAGAAAAATTCAAAGTGCATTTTTTGAAACAATTGAAAAAGCGGTTGAAATTGATGAAAAAGATGAAGAATTTTTACTTCCTGACAATTTTGAAGAACGGATTGAAGCAAATAAAGATTTCATATTAAAGGCAATACCAAAAGAAAATTCATCATTAACAAAACGTATTAAAAAATACTTGAAGACAAAAGATAGTCGTTTGACAGAAAATAGCAAAATTTTTAATCTTTTTATTTGAAATTAAAAAAAAAATTTTTTCAAAAAACGCCGAAATTTTTAATCTTTTTATTTGAAATTAAAAAAAAAATTTTTTCAAAAAGCCGAAATTTTTAATCTTTTTATTTGAAATTAAAAAAAAATTTTTTTCAAAAAACGCCGAAATTTTTAATCTTTGTAAAAATTAAAAAAAAATTTTAATAATGAAAAAAAGATTTCAAACATATTGATACAAATAATGCAAATGATATTGTATATTAAAAAATATACCAATTTTTATTAAATCATTTAAAATTTATATCAAATAATTAATGAATTAAATATAATTCAATTATTTATGAAATTAATTTTTAAAATTGAAAATAATACCAAATATATTTAATTCATTAAAAAATATTAATATTTCTAAAATGATTAAAAAAAACAAAAATAAAATCAAAAAAAAATATCATTAAAATTTGATATGAAAAAATTATAAATATTATAAAAATCCTATTTTACCATAAAAATTGAGCGGATACAAAAAAATTTTTTTCGACATCAAACATTGGTGTTAAAAAAAAATCTCCAATGTTATTTTTTTAAAATCTTAAAATTTTGGACGATTTTGAAAAAAAAATTTTTTTTAAACGCCAAAAATTTTAATTATTTCATCTCTATTTTTATTATTACAAATATTTTTTCCTGATTTTGTAAATAATAAAAAATCTATACGTTTTTTATAATGTTTTACAACTTTATTTCTTACTATTTTCATCGTACTGTTCAAGAATTTATTTTCTTCTGTAAACGCTTCGCTCAAAATCGCCAAACAAGATGGCATCCATCTTTCAGGAAATTCATTTTCATATTTTCCACCTTTTTTGTATTTATTAATTTCTTTTTGCAAAAGCTCCATTAATGCATCTTGTCCGTCTTTATTCTCAATATTTAATTTTTTTTCTTTTAAAAAATTTTGCAAAGCAATTTTATTTGGAACCAATGCTTCTTCTATTCCTTCTGGACTAAATTTTTCTCCGTCGCTACTTATTAACAAACTTTTCGAACGACCAACAACATAAATAAAATCATCTTTATCAAAATAACCCAAATCGCCTGTGTGCATCCATCCGTTTTTTATTGTTTCGGAAGTTGCTTTTGGATTTTCCCAATAAGATTTCATAACATTATCGCCTTTCACAACTATTTCACCTTTTTCACCATTATTTAAAATCTCTCCATTTTCATCACAAATTTTCACTTCTAAATTTTTTACAAGAAAGCCAGAAGTTCCTAATTTATGTTTATTATTTGAATTAGACGAAATAATTGGCGAAGCCTCCGAAAGTCCATAACCTTGAAACATTGGAATTTTCAAAGCATAAAAAAACTTTTGCAATTCTATATCTAAAATTGCTCCTCCGCCTATAAAATATTTTAAATTCCCACCAAAATTTTTTCTTATTTTAGAAAAAATTAATTTATCATAAAAATGATATAATGGCTTTTTAAAAAAACGAAAATTATCTTTTTCAAAACCATTCTTATTGTAAGAATATGCAAATTTTAAAGCTTTTTTAAAAAGTTTCTCTGCACCTTTTTTTCTTATTCCATTTTCAATATTCTTTTTGAAATTCTTTGCAAGAGCAGGAACACTAAGTAATAAATGTGGTTTTATTTCTTTAATATTTATAGGAATATTTTTCAAAGTTTGAATGTAGGATTTTCCAATTTGAACAGAAGCAATACTCGCTCCATTTGACATAAAAGTATAAAGTCCAGCAGTATGAGCAAAAGAATGATCCCAAGGCAAAATAATTAAAGTTCTAAAATAAGATGGAATTTCCATCAAACTATTTGCCTGTTCAACATTTGTAACATAATTTTTATGCGTTAAAACAACACCTTTTGGGTCAGATGTCGTTCCAGAAGTGTAAGAAATATTTACAATATCATCTTCTTTTATTTCGGAAACAATTTTTTTAAATTTTTCTTCATTTTCTATCAAAAATTTTTTTCCTTTTTCTATAAGTTCTAAAAAATAAATCTCATCTCTGAAAAATTTTATTTTATCCAGAACAATGATTTTTTCTAAATAACTTAATTCATTTTTTATTCTTCTAATTTTTTCTATATGATTTCCAGAAACAATAATTATTTTACAATTAGAATGTTCCAAACGAAACTTTAATTCAAGATCTTCATTAATTTTAACAGAAATCGGAACACAAATTCCACCAGCATATAAAATCCCCAATTCACTTATTAACCAATCATTACGACCTTCAGAAATTAAAGCAATCCTATCTCCTTTCTTAAAACCCATATCAATTAAACTTCCCGCAAATTCACAAACTAATTTCTTTACATTTTCGTAAGTAGTACCTTGATATTTATCGGTCTTTTTTTCCCATAAAAAAATATTTTTACCATATTTTTTTACACTATTTTCAAAAAGATTAATTATTGTTTTCATAGTTTTTAAAATTTAAAAAAAAAAATTTTTTTAAAAATAATTAATTTTTTAAATTAATTATTTTTTTCAAAAAAATTTCAATATTTTTTGAAAAATCTTTTTTTATTTTAAAATTCATTTTAAATTTGCTTTTAAAAAAAATTTAAAATGTCAGAAAAACATAATATTTTCACAAAAAATGCTGTTGGTCGTTTTATTCCAAAAACTATAAATTATGAGAAAATTATTCCTTTTCAAGGTTTAGGAAAATATAAACCCGAAGGAAATAAATTTTCTCCTAAAATACCAACAAATATTGATTACGATTCTAATGGAGATAAAAAAGTAAATTCTTTGAAAGAAGCATTAATTAAATCTGGTTTAAAAGATGGTATGACAATTTCTACTCATCATCATTTTAGAAATGGAGATTTAATTGCGAATAAAGTTTTTGATATTGCTAAGGAGTTAAATATTAAGAATTTACGATGGTTTCCGTCTGCATCTTTTCCTTGCCACGAACATTTAATTCCTTATCTTGAAGATGGAACTATCAACAGAATAGAAGGAAGTATGAATGGTATTTTAGGACGTTTTTGTTCTGAGGGAAAAATGAAAGGTACAGCAGTTTTGCGTTCTCACGGAGGGCGTTATCAAGCGATACAAGATGGAGATGTTAAAATAGATATTGCTGTTATTGGTGCTTCTTGTGCTGATAATTTTGGAAATGCAAATGGTGTAAATGGAAAATCGGCAAGTGGCTTACTTGGTTTTGCTCTTGGAGATTCTCAATATGCTGATAAAGTTATAGTTGTTAGTGATAATTTTGTTCCATTTCCTTGTGTCCCTTGGCAAATACAAGGAAATTATGTGGATTATACTGTTGAAATGAAAAAAATCGGTATTCCCGAAAAAATTATTTCAGGTACAACAAAAATCACTAAAAGTCCAGACCGTCTTTTACTTGCTGAAATGACAGCAGATTTTTGTGACGCAACAGGAATTATAAAAGATGGTTTTTCTTTTCAAGCGGGAGCAGGTGGAACAGCACTTTCAGTAGCAGTTTTTTTCGCAGAAAAAATGCGAAAAAAAAATATAAAAGCACGTTTTGCTAGGGCAGGAAGTAATAAATATCTTGTTGAAATGTTGGAAGAAGGTTTGGTAGAATATATTTTAGACGGACAAACTTTTGATTTAGAAGGCATACGTTCTATGCAAGAAAATTCCAATCACGTTTGGACAAGCCCTTTTACATCTTATAATTATCATAGTAAAGGAAATTTTGCATCTTTTGTTGATGTTGTGATTCTCGGTGCTACTGAAGTGGATTTAAATTTTAATGCAAATGTGGTTACACATTCTAACGGATATTTATTACACGGAATTGGCGGATGGCAAAATTGTTTATTTTCCAAAACAGTAATTTTACCTATTCCTTTATTTAGAGACAGAATACCTGTAATTCGCGATGAAGTAACAACAATTTGTGGTCCTGGTGAATTAATAGACGTAATTGTTACAGAAAGAGGTATTGCAATTAATCCACATCGCAAAGATTTAATAGAAAAAGCAAAAAAATCTAATTTGCAAATTAAAAGCATAAAAGAACTAAAAGAAGAAGCAGAAAAAATTTGTGGTAAACCGGAAGCAATTAAATATGGAGAAGAAATAATTGCAGCAATTAAATGGGTAGATGGTACAGTTATAGATGTTGTAAAAAAAGTAATTTAAATTTAAAAAATCCCAATTTTCAAAAAAAATTGGGATTTTATTTTTTTTATTAAAAAATATTTGATTATAAAATTGTTAAAATTTTGCCGTTTTTTTGAAAAAAAATTTTTTTAATTATAAAAATGTTAAAATTTTGCCGTTTTTTCAAAAAAAAATTTTTTTTTAATTATAAAAATTCAAAAAATTTCTCGCTTTTTCAAAAAAAAAAATTTTTTAATTATAAAATTGTTAAAATTTTGCCGTTTTTTCAAAAAAAAAATTTTTTTTTTTTAATTATAAAATCGTACAAAATTTTAATATTTACATATTCTCATTTTTATTAAAAAAGTTTTTTTCTTTTTAATAAAAAAGGCATTAATATTTTTTTAAAACCTTCATTAATATCAGATTCAATAAAATCTATTTTATATTGTCCACATTTTAATTTTATTTCACTAAAGTAATCGTTAATTTTTTTCACATAATTTTCTCGTAAATCATTTGGATTAAATTTCATTTGTTCACCAGTTTCTAAGTCTATGAATTTATAAGGACGATTTTTATATTCAAAATTTTGCTCTTGTTTTTTATCTTTAACGTGAAATAAAATTACTTCATGTTTATTATAACGCAAATGTTGAATTGCAGAAAATAAATCTTCTTTATTTTCTTTTTCAAACATATCAGAGAAAATAATTATCAAAGAACGTTTATGAACATTTTCAGCAATTAGATGTAAAATATTAGAAGTTTTTGTAATTTTTTTTTTGTAGTTTTTTAATTTTTGATTTAATAAATTATTCAATTCTGCATAAAGCATTTTTATGTGAGAGTTAGATGTTTTTGATTTTGTATGCAATTCTAAGTTATCAGAAAATAGACTTAAACCAACTGCATCTCTTTGTTTTCTGAGCAAATAAATTAAAGAAGCAGCACAATAAATTGAAAAAGATAGTTTATTATTTATTTTATTTTTTTCAAAAGGAAATAACATAGATGAAGAAGTATCTATAACAATATGACTTCTTAAATTTGTTTCTTCTTGATATTTTTTAATAAATAATTTTTCCGTTCTAGCAAATAACCTCCAATCTATATGTTTCGTTGATTCTCCACTATTATATAAACGATGCTCTGCAAATTCAACAGAAAAACCATGAAATGGACTTCTATGTAAACCAGTAATAAATCCTTCTACAACTTGTTTTGCAATAAATTCTAAGTTATCAAATTCTTGATATTTTTGTATATAACTAATATCTTTCATAAAAAAAATTTCAATAAAAAAATTATAAGTTTATAATAAAAAACTTAAATATTATTTTTTTTCATAAAAAACTTTTTTTGTAAAAAATTAAAAAAAAAAACGATAAATTTTAATGAATTTTAAAATTAAAAAAATTTTTTTTGAAAAAATGACAAATTTTAATGAATTTTATAATTTAAAATTAATGTCATTTTTTTTTTAATTTTTTTAATTTTAAAAATTAATTTTGTGTAAAAATTCAAAAATTATTTTTTTAATGAAAAACTTGTCTATTTTAAAAAAAATTTTAATTGTTTTTACTTTTGTTGGACTTACAAGTTTAATAATTGAAGGTTTGTTGCTAAATAATATTTTCGAAACAGATATTGAAAATATAGTGGATGCAACATTTCATGAAAATATTAAAACAAAGAAAAAAGAAATTGAAAATTATTTAGAACTTTCTGTAAAGAGAATAGAATTAATGAGTAGATCTATAAGTGTTCAAAATCTTTTCGAAACATTAGAAAAATACCATAATAAAAAAAACCTTAAAAAAAATGAAAAATTTCCTGTTAACACTAAAGAATACCGTAAAATAACAGAAATATATTTGGAGTATTTTTTAGATTATATAGAAATTAATAATTATAATGACATATTTTTTATTTGTAGAGATCATGGACATGTAATGTTTACCGCAAAACATGAAGATGATTTTGGAACAAATCTTTTTTCAGGAAAATACAAAAAATCACAACTTGCAAATCTTTGGAAAAAAGTTTTAAAAACAGAAGAAACTGTAATTATCGATTATAAATTTTATAAACCTTCTAATGAAGAAGCTTTTTTTATTGGAACTCCTATTTATAAAAATAATGAATTAATTGGTGTATTTGCTTTACAAATGTCTGAAAAAAAATTAGAAAATATTATAAATAAAAAAAATTCAATTTACAAAACTTCAGAAGTTTATGTTGTTGGTAAATCTTCCGACGGAAAATTTAGATTAAAAATAAACAGGATAATAAAAAAAGGAAAAATTGGTGATGAAAAAAAAGATAAATACATTAAAAAATGTATAAATAATAAAGATAACGGAAATTATATAAAAATTGGTTCAACAGGTGAAAAAGAATATGTTTATTTTTATCCCTTAGAAATAAAAAATTTAAACTGGGCAATTTTTTATACAACGAGTGTTGACGAAGTGATGAAAAATGTTTATCTTGGAAGAAAGAAAGTCTATTTCTAATCCAATTGGAAGAATAGTAGATTCTATAGAAAAAATGTCTAATAAAAATTTAGATTTTGAAATCTATGAAAAAAGAGGCGATGAAATTGGGAAACTTTATAAATCAATAAATAATGTAAATAAAAATTTCTTAGAAATAATTACAAAAATTTTAAAAATTTCTAAATCTGTTTCTTCTTCGAGCAAACAGTTAAGTTTTGTATCTCGTGAGGTTTCCGAACGAGCAAGCGAACAAGCTTCATCTACGGAAGAAATTTCATCTTCTATGGAAGAAATGCTTGCAACTATAAATTCTAATACAAAAAATGCAATTGAAACAAATGAAATTTCTAAAAA
>NBLL01000066.1 GCA_002084355.1 Bacteroidetes bacterium 4572_128
AAAAACGGCAATTTTTTAACATTTTTTATAATTAAAAAAAAAATTTTTTTCAAAAAAACGGCAATTTTTTAACATTTTTTATAATTAAAAAAAATTTTTTTTTTGAAAAAACGGCAATTTTTTATGATTTTTTATAATTAAAAAAAAATTTTTTTTTCAAAAAAACGGCAATTTTTTAACATTTTTTATAATTAAAAAAAAAAATTTTTTTTCAAAAAAACGGCAATTTTTTATGATTTTTTATAATTAAAAAAAAATTTTTTTTTCAAAAAAACGGCAATTTTTTAACATTTTTTATAATTAAAAAAAAAATTTTTTTTTTCAAAAAAACGGCAATTTTTTAACATTTTTTATAATTAAAAAAAAAATTTTTTTCAAAAAAACGGCAATTTTTTAACATTTTTTATAATTAAAAAATTTTTTATAATTAAAAAAAAATTTTTTTTTTTAATGAAAAATGTTTTTATTAAAAAAATGTTTTTTAATAAAAAAATTTTTAAAAAATTATGATTTTAAATTTTGATATGATAAAAAACGTTTATGTAAAAATGCATAAGCGTATAAAAGAAGCACGTGAAATTTTGCATAAACCTTTGACTTTCACAGAAAAAATTCTTTATTCTCATTTATTTAATGACTCCGAAAAAAAAAAAATACATTTAGGAGATTCTTATATAAATTTTTTTCCAGACAGAATTGCTATGCAAGATGCTACAGCTCAGATGGCACTTTTGCAATTTATGAAAACTGGAAAAAATAAAGTGGCAGTAAATACTACTGTTCATTGCGACCATCTTATACAAGCTAAATTTGGTTCAGAGAAAGATTTAAAAATTGCAAATGATACAAATAAAGAAGTTTATAATTTTCTTTCTTCGGTTTCAAATAAATACGGAATAGGTTTTTGGAAACCTGGCGCTGGAATTATTCATCAAGTTGTTTTGGAAAATTATGCTTTTCCTGGTGGAATGATGATAGGAACAGATTCGCATACTCCAAATGCTGGAGGTCTTGGAATGATTGCGATAGGTGTCGGAGGTGCTGATGCTGTGGATTTAATGGCAGGTATGCCTTGGGAATTGAAAATGCCTAAAATTATTGGAATAAAATTGAAAGGAAAATTAAACGGCTGGACTTCGGCAAAAGATATAATTTTACATATTGCTGGTTTATTGACGGTTAAAGGTGGTACTGGAGCAATTATAGAATATTTTGGCGAAGGTGCAGAAAGTATTTCTTGCACAGGAAAAGCAACTATATGTAATATGGGTGCAGAAGTTGGAGCAACGACTTCTAATTTTGCTTATGATAAAAAAATGGAGAATTATCTTCGTGCAAGTTCAAGAGGAAAACTGGCAGATGAATGTAATAAAATTTCTGAGGATTTAAAAGCTGATAAAGAAGTTTATGAAAATCCTACAAAATTTTACCACAAAGTTATAGAAATTAATTTGTCCGAATTAGAACCACATATTAATGGACCTTTTTCACCTGATAAAGCTTGGAAATTATCTGAATTTTCAAAAGCGGTAAAAGAAAATAATTATCCAGAAAAAATGGAAGTTGGATTAATTGGTTCTTGTACGAATTCGTCTTATGAAGATATTACTCGTGCTGCTTCCATTGCAAAACAAGTTTCGGAAAAAAAATTAAAAGTTAATGCAAAATATTTTATTACGCCCGGTTCGGAGCAAGTAAATTATACAATTAGACGAGACGGTTTATTAGATATTTTAGAAAAAATTAATGGAAATGTACTTGCAAATGCTTGTGGACCATGTATAGGTCAATGGGCGAGAGAAGGGGCAGATAAAAAAGAGCGAAATTCTATTATGACTTCTTTTAATCGTAATTTTGCAAAACGTGCTGATGGAAATCCTAATACTTTTGCTTTTGTTGCTTCGCCAGAAATTGTTACAGCTTTTGCAATTGCTGGAAATTTAAATTTTAATCCGATTACAGGTTTTCTTTTAAATGAAAATAATGAAAAAGTAAAATTAGACGAACCGAAAGGTTTAGAATTGCCTGTGAATAATTTTGCGGTTAAAGATAATGGATATATTGCTCCTGTAAAAGATGGAAGTGAAATGAAAGTTATTATTAATCCAAAATCAAAGCGTTTGCAAGTATTGACTCCTTTTGAAGCTTGGGATAAAAAAGACATAAAAAATATGAAACTTTTAATAAAAGCAAAAGGAAAATGTACAACAGACCACATTTCTATGGCTGGAATTTGGCTTCAATACAGAGGACATTTAGATAATATTTCTAATAATATGTTGATTGGAGCTTTGAATTATTTTAATGAAAAGGTAAATTCTATAAAAAATCAATTAGATGGAAAATATGATAATGTTCCAAAAATTGCAAGAATTTATAAGAAGCAAAATATTTCAACAATAATTGTAGGAGATGAAAATTATGGAGAAGGTTCTTCACGAGAGCACGCTGCTATGGAACCAAGACATTTAGGAGTGAAAGTTGTTCTTGCAAAATCTTTTGCAAGGATTCACGAAACAAATTTAAAAAAACAAGGTGTACTTGCTTTGACTTTTTATGATAAAAGTGATTATGATAAAATTCAAGAAGATGATAATATCAGCATTTTGGGTTTAAAAGATTTTTCCATTGGAAAAAATTTAGTTGTTTTTTTAGAGCATAAAAACGGTAAAAAAGATAGAATTTTAGTAAAACATACTTACAATTCTCAACAAATTAATTGGTTTACTTACGGTTCTGCTGTAAATTATCTCAGTAAATAATTTAATTATAAATTTTTTATAAAAAATTTTTGAAAAAATTCGTATTCAATTCTCAAGTGCATACGGATTTTTTTTAATATTTAAATTCATAAATATTTTGTTTAATCGTACAAAATTTTAATGTTTTTTCATTTTAAAATAAAAAAATTTTTTTTCTCAAAAAACGCCCAAAATTTTAAATATTTTATTTTGAAATTAAAAAAAATTTTTTCTCAAAAAACGCCCAAAATTTTAAATATTTTATTTTGAAATTAAAAAACGCCCAAAATTTTAAATATTTTATTTTGAAATTAAAAAAAATTTTTTCTCAAAAAACGCCCAAAATTTTAATAATTAATTTTTAAATTAATTAATTTTTTGGTTCTTCTAACCTTTTTGTGGTGGGAATTTTTTTTACAAAAAAAATTGTGAAAAATTTATGTTTTTTTCAAAATATTTTTTAAAAATTTTCATTCTAAATTTCATTAAAACATTAAAAATCAATGCTTTATAGGACGATGCAACGAAATCAAACGTGGACGCCATAGCCGTCTTCTAACGTTTTAAGTGTATAATTTTCAAGCAATTATAATAATTTTTTTTATTGAAAAAAAATTATTATAATTACTTTAAAATTAATAATTTATTCCTTAGATACGCTATGGAGTGGACGATGATACATACATAAGGAATTCACATTCATATTAAAAATTCCTAATTATTCATTATTCAATCAAAGTCATTTCTTGAATTAAATGCGAAGCTCCGGCAAATTTATCTATTATAAACAGTGCATAACGAATATCAAGAGTAATATTTCTACACTGGTCTGGATCATACATAATATCACTCATAGTTCCTTCCCAATTTCTGTCAAAATTTACTCCAATTAATTCTCCATTTCCATTTATAACTGGACTTCCAGAATTTCCACCTGTTGTGTGGTTTGATGCAGTAAAACAAACTCTCATATTCCCATTCTTATCAGCATATTTTCCATAATCTTTATTTTTGTAAAGTTCTTTTAATTTATCTGGAACATCATAATCATAAATTTCAGGATTATCTTTTTCCATAATTCCTTTTAAAGTTGTAAAATGTTTGTAACGAATTCCATCGTAAGGAAAATAATCATCTACTTGACCGTAGGCAATTCGTAAAGTAAAATTTGCATCTGGATAAAAAATTTTATCTTTTTGCATTTTTTGTAAACCGTCTAAATAAAAACGATTTAATTTTCTTTTTTTAATTTTTTTAGCTTAGAAGCTTTGAATTTATCAAGAAATTTTCTTAATTTCTTTTGGTCTACAAAAATAGATTTTTTATAAAAATAATCAGCGTATTTATTAATATCGCCTTTGAATTTTTTTTCTACAATATTAAAAATATCTGGACGAAAATTTTTCTTAGTATTTTTATAATAAATTTTTAAAATCTCTGTAAAAATTTTTTTATCAGTTTCTTTGTCATAATCTTTAAAAAAAGATTTTATACTAGAATTCAATTTGAAAATTTTTGATTTAATTTCTGCTTCCGGAGTATTTTTATTTATACTTTTAAAACTTTTAAATTTTGTTACAAAACGAATAATATCTAAACTGTAACCAGCTTCATAAAAATAATCTGATGCGAGAGAATATGTAGTCAATTCTTCATAAATTTTTTCATATCTTGGAAGTAATTCAGAATATATTTTTAAACTTTGATCTTTTGCCCACAAAGAAAATTGTTTTTCTAATTTTTTCTTTTTTCCTATGGCGTTTAAACGCTCTAAACCTCTTTTTTCACCTATCCATTTTTTCCATGCATTGCTTGTTCCTGCATGTTTTGACGCATATTGAATTCTAACTTTTCTGTCTTTATTCATAGCTTCCAACATAATATCTATCTTTTTCTGACGGATATTAATTTTACTTGGATTTAAAGTATTTATTTTACTTGCAATAGCAAAAGAAGTTAAATATTCTTCTGTTCTTCCGGGATAACCAAAAACCATAGTAAAATCACCTTTTTCTACTCCTTTTAAAGAAATTGGAAAATGTTTTTTTGGTTTATAAGGCACATTATCTGCAGAATATTCCGCAGGTTTGTTATCTTTATCAGCATAAATTCTAAAAATCGAAAAATCTCCCGTATGACGGGGCCACATCCAATTATCTGTATCACCACCAAATTTTCCTATGGCAGAAGGAGGAGCACCAACAAGACGTACATCTTTATAAACTTCCGAAACAAATAAATAATATTCATTCCCATAGAAAAAAGATTTTACTTTTGCTTTGTAATTTGTCCCTTCTCTTGCTTCTGCTTCTGCGAAAGCAATATTAGAAGCAATTTTTTCTTGACGTTCTTTTTCATTCAAATTATCATCTACATCTTTTAAAATTCTTTCAGTAAGGTCTTCTATACGAACTAAAAAAGTAACATTCAGATTTGGATTTGCAAGCTCTTCTTCTCTGGACATTGCCCAAAAACCATCAGTTAAATAGTCATTTTTTAAAGAACTGTGTTTTTGTATTTGACCATAACCACAATGATGATTTGTAATTAATAAACCCTCATCAGAAATCAATTCGCCTGTGCAACCTCCTCCAAAAATCATAACTGCATCTTTCATACAAATTTGATTTACACTATAAATGTCTTCGGCAGTCAATTTAAAACCCTTTTTTTTCATGTCTTCTATGTTATATTTTTTCAATAACATAGGTATCCACATTCCTTCGTCAGCTTTATTTTCAAAATTGAAAACGAAAATAAAAGAAAACAAAAACAGAAATATTTTTTTTCTCATTTTAATATTTTTTATAAAAAAACAAATTTAAAAAATTTATAAGAATTAAAAAAAATGATTTTCCAAAAATGATTTTTTTATTCTGTAAAAATTGTTTGCAAAACAGTTTGTCCAACTGCTTTCAAAGTATTTTTATCTATAGATTTCATATTATCATTATGTGTGTGCCAATAATCTGCAAAACTTTTATTTTTTGCTTCATACTGAATTATATTTATACAAGGAATATTAGCAAAAATATTAATAATTTCGTGGTCATCTGTTCCAATAAATTGCGTTCTTTCGAAAGAAAAATAATCTGAATAAGATATTTTTACAGCATTATTCCATACTTTATCCATAAAATACGGTGCATATTTCATAGAAATTGCTTCTCTTGTAAAAACTGCATTTTTTCCACCAACCATATCTAAAACTATCCCGTATTTTGCATAATAATCTTCTTTGTGTTGATTTTTTGCCCAATACTGAGAACCCAAACACCAAGTTCGTAAATTTGTAGAATTTGCTTCACCATAATCTTCGGCATCAAAAAAAATAATATCTACACCAAAATTTATAGGTGTGTTTTTTTTTAAAAGTCTTGCAATTTCCAATAAAACACCTATTCCACTTGCTCCGTCATTTGCTCCTAATATTGCTTTTTTTCTTAAATCTTTATTTTCATCAGCGTCAGCAAAAGGACGACTGTCCCAATGTGCAGCAAGTAAAAAACGATTTGTTTCGTTCACATTAAATTCTCCAATAATATTTTTTATTTGCAAATTTTTACCATCATAAGATTTTACAATGGTTTCTTGAATGATAACATTATCAGAATATTTTTTTAACTTCTTAGCAAGATAATTTCCGCATTTTTTGTGAGCAGAAGTATTCGGAACACGAGGTCCAAAATCAACTTGTGTTTTAACAAAATTATAAGATGAATCAGAATTAAAAATCGGTATTTCTTGATAATTCTTTTTTGCAGAATTTCTTTTTTTTCGTTTATTCTCTTGACAACAAGAGAACAAAAATAAAACGAATATAAAAATAAAAAATTTTTTCATAAAACCATTTAAAAAAAATATATAATTTAAAATTATAAATAAATAAAAAAATTCAAAAACGTACAAATTTTTAATGTTTTTTACAAAAAAATTTCAAGATGAAAAACCTAATTTTCATTTTTTTAAATTTAAAAAAATGAAAATTTTGGACGAATTTGAAAAAAAAATTTTTTCAAAATAAAAATCATTAAAATTTTGGACGAATTTGAAAAAAAATTTTTTAATTTTAATTTTAATTTGAAAAATAATATTTTCTAATTTCTAAAATAAAACAAAATTATATTCATCAATTTATTTTCCAATAAAAATGATTAAAATTTTTTTTCAAAATATTAAAAAAATATGCTTTTTTGAAAAAAATTCTTTTATGATTTCTATTTTAATTCCAGTTTATAATTTTGATGTGCGAAAACTTGTTTATGAAATAAATAAACAAACTAAAAATAAAAAAATTGATTTTGAAATTATTTTAATAGATGATAAATCAAAAAAAATATTTGTAGAAAAAAATAGAGAATTAAAAAATTTAGAAAGTGTAATTTATATAGAATTACAAAAAAATATAGGTCGTTCGAAGATTAGAAATTTACTTGCAGAAAAATCTAAATTTGAATATTTAATTTTTATGGATTGTGATTCTGAAATTGAAAATGATAATTTTATAAAAAATTATTTAAAATTTTGCAAAAATGAAATTATAATTTATGGAGGTTTAAATTATAAAAAAAAACCACCTATAGATAAAAAAAAATATTTTAGATGGTTTTATGGAATAAAAAGAGAAGTTATTTCGTCTGAAATAAGAAAACAAAATTCAAATAAATCTTTTAAAACAAGTAATTTTTTAATTCATAAAAACATTTTTAATAAAATTAAATTTGATGAAAAAATTAAAACTTATGGACACGAGGACACCATTTTTGGTTTTGAATTGAAAAAACAAAATATTAAAATTATTCATATTGACAATCCTTTAATTCATATTGGTCTGGAAGATAATGAAGTTTTTTTAGAAAAAACAAAAGAAGCAATTGAAAATTTAAAATATATTTCTGATAAATTTCATAATGAAAATGAATTATTTAATGATATAAAAATTTTAAAATATTACAAAATAATTAAAAAGTTAAAAATAAAATTTTTTATTATTTTAATATTTTTAATTTTTAAAAATTTGATAATCAAAAACTTAAAAAGTCAAAAACCAAATTTAAAATTATTCGATTTTTATAAAATATATTTTATCCTAAAATAAAATTTATGGAAGAATAACTCTTTCCATCTCTTTTGTAAAAAAGAATTTTAATTTACTTAAATCAATTTTTTTTTGAATTAGTTCTAAAATATCAAATTCTGTATCATTATTTTTTTCTGTGTCGAGAATTTTTTTATCTAATTTAATTAAATTTTTTTCAATTTTTTTTAACTTATAATTTATTAAAACATCATTAATTTTTTTTTTCAAAATCATTTCTTCCGTTTGAACCATAGTATTTCTTTTTTTCCAAAAATCACTTAAAAAATATTTTTTTTCTAAAAGTTTTGCGGAAATTTTACAAACTTCTGGATTTTTATGCTCCATAAAATATTCTTCTTTTATGATTTCATCTTTATTAATTAAAGAAATAATTTCCTCAAAAATTATTTTATAAACTGGAGTTTCTATCTCTAAATTGTCTTCTAAAATTTCGCTTAAAATATATTCTGTAACACTTAAATCTACATTTTCTTCTGCTTCCAAAATTGCAATTTTGGAATTACCATAATTTAATATCAAACGTATAATTTCCTTTTCTTGATTTTCAAAAAAGAAATTTTCTTTTAAAATTTCGGGCTTTTTTTTAAAAAATTTTTTCTTCTCTTTTTCTGGCTTTTTTTTAAAAAAATTATCTTCTTCTTGAATTTCTACAACTTTTTGAAATAAAATCTCCTCTCTAATTTCCAAAATTTTACTACATTCCAGAACATAAACTGAACGCAAAATGCTATCTGGAATAATTGCAATTGAATTTACAATATTTGTAATTAAATTTGCTTTTTCAATTGGGTCATTTTTTTCAATTTTATTTAAAAACATTTTAGTTTTAAAATGTATAAAATCCTCTTCTTTTTCTTTTAAAAATTCTATAAATTTATTTTTTCCAATTTTTTTTGAATAACTATCTGGGTCTTCTCCATCAGGAAAAAGAACAATTTTAACATTCAATCCTTCTTTTAAAATTAAATCTATTCCACGTAAAGATGCGCCTATTCCTGCTTCATCGCCGTCATAAAGTATGCAAACATTTTTTGTAAAACGCTTAATAATTCTTATTTGTTCTGTAGTTAATGAAGTTCCCGAACTTGAAACAACATTTTTAATTCCATTTTGAAAAAGCGATAAAACATCAGTGTAACCTTCTACCAAATAACATTTATTTTTTTTTACAACAGTATTTTTCGCAAAATACATCCCATAAAGCTCTCTACTTTTTTGATAAATTTCTGTTTCCGGAGAGTTAATATATTTTGCAATTTTATTATTTTTATTTAAATTTCTAGCACCAAAAGCAATAATTTTCCCCGAAACATTATGAATTGGAAAAATTAAACGTCCATAAAACCTATCAAATTCATAATTTTTTATGGTCAAACCAGCTTTGATTAAAAGCTTTAAGTTGTAGGATTTTTTTAAAGCTTTTTTTGTAAAAGCATTTTTTATATTTGGAGAAAAACCTATGGAAAATTTTTCTATAATTTCATTATTAAAACCACGTTTTTTTAAATAATTAAGAACTTTTGTTTGTCCATCTAAATTTTCTTTTAATTGTTTTTTAAAATATTTGCTTGCAAAAGATAAAATAATTAATAAACTTTCTTTTTCTTTTAATTTTTTTATCTCTTCTAAATTTAATTTTTTTTCTATAATTTCAATATTATATTTTTTCCCTAAATATTTTATACTTTCTATAAAATCAAAACCTTGATGTTTTTTTAAAAAAGAAATTACATTTCCTGCTTCGCCACAACCAAAACATTTAAATTTATTCCTCGTTTTCGCAAACTAACAAATTCGCTAATAACATCTACAATATTTGAAATATCTAAAATTTTTGAAACTGTATTTTCTGCAATCATATTTTATAAAAAAAATTTTACAAATTTATATAAAAAATCGATTTTTTATATAAAATTTTGATAATTTAATTCATTAAAATTTTGGCTTTTTTTGAAAAAATTTTTTTTTAATTCATTAAAATTTTGGCTTTTTTTGAAAAATTTTTTTTTTTGATAATTTAATTCATTAAAATTTTGGCTTTTTTTGAAAAAATTTTTTTAATTCATTAAAATTTTGGCATTTTTTTGAAAAAAAAAATTTTTAATTCATTAAAATTTTGGCATTTTTTTGAAAAAAAAATTTTTTAATTCATTAAAATTTTGGCATTTTTTGAAAAATTTTTTTTTTGATAATTTAATTCATTAAAATTTTGGCTTTTTTTGAAAAAAAATTTTTTTAATTCATTAAAATTTTGGCATTTTTTGAAAAAAATTTTTTTAATTCATTAAAATTTTGGCTTTTTTTGAAAAAAAATTTTTTTAATTCATTAAAATTTTGGCATTTTTTGAAAAAATTTTTTTTTGATAATTTAATTCATTAAAATTTTGGCATTTTTTGAAAAAAAAATTTTTTGAAAAAAAATTTTAAATTATTAAAATTTTGGCTTTTTTTGAAAAAATTTTTTTTGCTAATTTAATTCATTAAAATTTTGGCTTTTTTTGAAAAATTTTTTTTAATAAATATTTTTAAATTTTTTTAATGCAAATTAACAAAGTAATTCTTCTTGGTTATGTTGGTGAAAATCCTGAAATAAATTATTTTAGTGAAAAAAATTGTGTTGCGAGATTTTATATGGCAACAAACGAAACATATAAAAATTCAGAAGGTAAAAAAATAAAAAATACATTGTGGCATAAAATAGTTCTTTGGAAAAAACTTGCCGAAATAGCTGAAAAATATATAAAAAAAGGAATGCTATTGTATGTGGAAGGGAAAATTAATTATATTAGCAATACAGACAAACACGGAAAGCAAATAATAATTACAGAAATCATTGGAGATAAAATTACTATGGGGAAAAATATTTTAGAAAAAAAAGAAAATGAAAAAAAAAAGAAAAAAAATTTTAATTTGCAAGAAAAATTTGATAATTTACCTTTTTAAATTTTAAATTATGAACATATTTTTTATAAATATTTTTATTGCAAATTTATTATTTTTTAATTTTCATCCTGCGCATATAGCAATGAATAACATAGAATATAATATTGAAAAAAAAAAATTTGATATTGTTTTTAAAGTTTTTACGAGAGATTTTGAATTAATTATTCTAAAAAAATATAAAAAAGAACTCAAATTAAATAAAGGAAATGAAATTAAAAATTCTAATTTTTACATTCAAAAATATATAAATGAAAATTTTTCTATTTTTTTTGATGGAAAAAGAATAAACAAAAAAAATATAATTTTTCAAAGAAAAAATTTTAAAGATGATTCCAGTTGGTTCTATTTTTCTTTAAATTTTGATAAAAAATTCAAAACTGTTACAATAAAAAATACCATTATGACAGATTTTTTCAAAGACCAGAAAAATTTAATATTTTTTAATTATAAAGGTTTTCAAAAAACAGAAATTTTTAATTCTTCTTTTTTTAAGAAAAAATACAATTTAAATAAAAAATAATTTTTTTTTGAAAAAGGTATTATTTTTGATTATCATAAAAAAATAATATTTTGAAAAATAAAAATTATGAAAAAGTTTAAAATATATCTATTTATTTTTTGTTTTATTTATGGTTCTTCTTTTGCTCAGGACGATAAATTTCCAACAATAGAAAAAGATCTTCATGTTTTAGATAGTTTTGTTATAGATTTTCCTCATTTTTCTAAGGCATTCGATAATGTAGAAAAATTAATTCAAGAAGGAGTAGAAAAATATGATAAATCCATTAGGTCTAATGACAATAGAAATTTGTTAATTGTAAAATTAGGAAATTTAAAATTTATCAATTTCGCAAAAAAAAGAAAATATAAGAAACGAATAAATGAATTAGAAATAGAAACTAAGGAAGAAATTCTTATATCTTTTTCTTATCACGATACTGCTTATTTTCTTTTAGATGATTTATTTTTAAGTGAAATAGATAAATTTGAAATTTTTAATGCTGAAAATAAAAAAGAAATTGAAAAATTAAAAAATTCTGCTGATAAAAATTTCTCACGTGGAAAAAAAAGAATAGAAAAATATTTAGAATTTATTAAAATTTCTAATGGAATCGCTCTTATAGATAAAGAAAATTGGAGTTCTCAAAAGAAAAAAAGTTTTGATAGATTAAATTATAAAAGATTATTAAATGATTTTGATGCTTTCAAAAAATCTTATGTAACTTCTTTAAATAAAGAAATACTTGCGATAAAAATTTGTCTAGAAGATGAGAAAAAACACGAAGAAGAATTATTAGATATAAAATTGCAAGCAGAGATGCAAAATTCTTCTGAAGAAGAAGAAGAAGAGATTGACATTAATAAATCAGAAGATGAATCAGAAAAATATAGTTTAGAAGAAGATAACACAACAGATGAGGAAAAATACAATGTTAAATATTCTACATCTGATGAAAAAAAGTCTTATCTTTCTACTTATAGTTTTATTACAGAATGTGACGATGGGAAAGAAAATATAAATGGAATAACTTATAGAGTTCAAATTGTTGCACTTTCTAATCCAATTTCTAAAGAAAATCAACAAAAATTATATGCAAAATGCTTAGTAAGAGATAGAGAATCCAAAGATAATTTATTTAAATATTCTGTAGGTGAATTTTATACTTATAAAAAAGCAAAAGAATTTAAGAAAAAACAAGTTCTTATGAATGGTGTAAAAGATGCTTTTATTGTTGCATTTAATAGAAGTGGTGAACAAATACACGAAATAAAAGAAGCAATAAGTATAACAGATTAAAAAGTTTAATTATGAAAAATAAATATTATATAAATAAGAATATTAAAAAACAAAATAAAATAAATTTAATTTATCTAATGTTTTTAAATAGAAAAAAATTTATTTTATTATGTTCTATAATTTTTTTGTTATTCCTTCTTAGTATTTAATAAAAAATATTAAAATACAACATTTTTTAAAGCAGTTTTTATAAAAAAACTGCTTTTTTATTTTTTTTATTTTTTTTATTTTTTTATATAAAAATGTTTTTATTTTTGTAAAAAAATTATTTATATAATTATAAAAAAATTATTATTTTCATATGAAAAAAATTAAAATAGGTGTTTTAAAAGAAACGAAAAATCCTCCAGATAAGCGAGTTATTTTCACTCCTAATCAAATTTTAGAATTTTATAAACAATTTCCAAATGTTGAAATTGTTGTTCAGAATAGTAAAATTAGGTCATTTAAAGATGAAGAATATGAAAAACTTGGAATTGTTTTACAAGAGAATTTAGATGATTGTGATATTCTTATGGGGATAAAAGAAGTGAAAATATCTTCTTTAATTCAGAATAAAACTTATTTCTTTTTTTCGCATACAGCAAAAAAACAAGAATATAATAAAACTTTATTGCAGGAGATTTTGAAAAAAAATATTCATTTAGTGGATCATGAATATTTAACTTATAAGAATGAAGAACGTATAGTAGCTTTCGGATATTGGGCTGGAATTGTTGGTGCTTATAATGGAATACTTGCTTATGGAAAACGTACTGGTCTTTATCAAATAAGAAGAGCTTATGAATGTTTTGATAAAAAAGAATTAGAAAAAGAAGTTAAAAAGGCTAAATTACCGGCTATAAAAATTTTAATTACCGGTGGTGGAAGAGTTGCTTCAGGTGCTGTAGAAATAATGAATAATTTGAATTTAAAAAAAGTTAGTTCTTATGATTTTTTAAATGAAAAATTTGAGAAAGCAGTTTTTTGCCAAATAGGACCAGAAGATTATACAAAAAGTATATACGGTAAAGATTTTGATTTTCAAGATTTTATAAAAAATCCATCTCTTTATGAGAATAATTTTTCAAAATATAGCAAAGTTACTGATGTTTTTATTCCTTGTCATTTTTGGGACCCAAAATCTCCTCTAATGCTGACAAATGAAATTATGAGTGAAAAAGGTTTTAATATTTCTATTATTTCTGATGTGAGTTGTGATATTAAAAAACCTATCGCTTCTACTCTGAGATCTTCTAGCATTGAAGTTCCTTTTTATGGCTATAATGTTTTAAGAAATGCAGAAAGTATTCCTTTTGATTTAAAAAATGTAACTGTTGTTGCAATAGATAATTTGCCCGGCGAATTACCTCGAAGTGCTTCGAAAGATTTTGGAAAAACATTTTTTGAAGAAGTAATTCCTGCATTATTTGACGGAGATAAAGATGGAATTATCGAAAGAGCAAGTATTACAAAAAATGGAAAATTAACAAAAAAATATAGTTATTTGCAAGATTTTGTTGATAATAAATAATAAAAATTTTAATTATGTTTTGTGGAATAGTAGAAGAAGCGGCTAAAGTCGTAAATTTAAAAAAAGAAAATGAAAATTTACACATTACTATGGAATGCTCTTTCGTTAACGAATTGAAAGTTGACCAGAGTGTTTCTCATAATGGTGTTTGCTTAACTGTTGTTAAAATAACAGATAAAACCTTCACGGTTACAGCGATTTACGAAACTTTGCAAAAATCAAATCTTGGTCTTTTAAAAATTGGAAGTAAAGTAAATTTAGAAAGAAGCATGAAATTAAATGCAATGATAGATGGACATATGGTACAAGGACATGTTGACCAAACTGCTGTATGTAAAAATTTAACGGTTGTTAATTCAAAAGATAATTCTTTTCAAGTTGCAATAATACCATATACTTATGATATTACAAATTTTCATGAAATTAAAAATGGAACCGTTGTAAATTTGGAATTTGATATTATTGGAAAATATATTACTAAAATTGTTAAACAACAATTAGAAAGTTATTTTTCAAAAAAATAATTTTTTTTATAAAAAAGCAATTTTTTTAAATTGCTTTTTTTATAAAATTATAAAAATTTATTATGACATTTTTTATAAAAAAAATTTTTTTTATAAAAATATTGATTTTTTTTAACTTTTTTTCTTATTCGGAAAATTTTCCAACCGGAGCAAGATCTACATCTATGGCAAATGCAAGTGTTACTTTTTGTGATATTTGGGCTTTGTCACACAACCAAGCAGGTATTGCTTTTTTAAAACATAAAAGTTTAGCATTTCATTTTGAAAATCATTTTTTATTAAAAGAGCATAGTTTAAAATCTATTTTTTTTGTTTACCCAACTAATATGGGAAATTTTGGTTTGAACTATTATAATTTTGGTTATTCGAAATATAATATAAGTAAAATTGGAATTGCTTACGCAAAATCTTTTTCTGAGAAATTTTCTTTTGGTTTACAACTAAATTATTTCAACACTTATATTGAAAGTAATATTAAAAATCAAGGAGTTATAAATTTTGAATTTGGTTTTTTAATGAAAATTTCTGATAATTTAAGTTTTGGTACTCATATTTTTAGACCGAAAAAATCAAAAATAGAAAATTATGAAAATGAAAATTTATCTACCATTTTAAAATTTGGTTTATCTTATAACATTCAAAAAAAAATAATTTTTTGCTTAGAAGCGGAAAAAGATATTAAATATAAACAAAATTTAAAATTTGGAATGGAATATAATTACAAAAATAATATTTTTTTAAGAATGGGAATTTTCACAAATCCGAATTTTTATTCTTACGGAATAGGTTTTGTTTTCAAAAAATTTAAAACAGACATCGCTTTTTCTAAACATCCAATTTTATCTTATTCTTCACATATTTCTGTTAATTATGAATTTTAATAAAAAAAAATTTTTCAAAAAAA
>NBLL01000067.1 GCA_002084355.1 Bacteroidetes bacterium 4572_128
CATAAAATATTATTTTTTATATCAAAAAAAAGAATTATAATTGCCTTAAAATCAATAATTTATTCCTTAGAAAACGGCTATGGCGTGGACGCTTGAAGCATATGGTTTTTATTTCGAAATTAAAAAAAATTTTTTTTCAAAATTCGTCCAAAATTTTAACATTTTTTAAATTTCAAATTAAAAAATTTTTTTTCAAAAAACGCCCAAAATTTCAATATTTTTTAAATTTTAAATTAAAAAAATTTTTTTTCAAAAAAAACGGCAATTTTTTAATGATTTTTTAAAATTAAAAAAAAATTTTTTTTCAAAAAAACGGCAATTTTTTAATGATTTTTTAAAATTAAAAAAAAATTTTTTTCAAAAAAACGGCAATTTTTTAAAATTAAAAAAAAATTTTTTTTTCAAAAAAACGGCAATTTTTTAATGATTTTTTAAAATTAAAAAAAAAATTTTTTTTCAAAAAAACGGCAATTTTTTAATGATTTTTATAATTTTAAAAAAATTTTTTTTTCAAAAAACCGCCAATTTTTTTATGATTTATTTGAAAAAATTTTTGGTTATGGAACCTTTTATTAAATATAATTTTTTTTTATTAAAAATAATTATTATGATTCATTGTCCACGATGCTTTCGTTGCATCGTATATAAAGCATTGAATTTAATGTTTTAATGACCATTTGAAATGAAAATTTTTGAAAAATATTTTGAAAAAAACACAAATTTTTCACAATTTTTTTATGAAAAAAACTCTAACTACAAAAAGGTTCTATAGCCAAAATTTTTTAATTTCGAAATTAATAAATATTAAAATTTTGGGTGTTTTTTTGAAAAAAATTGTTTTTTTTAACATTATTCTTCCAATAAAATGTTTTCTAATGTTTCTTTAAATTTATTTTCGCTCTTATTGTTATAAAAAGGAACTCCAGTTATTAAATATTTGTCTGAATGAATTTTTATTATTTCCTTTTTATTTCTTATTTCTTTTAAAAAATTCTCTTTCCATTTGTCATGAGCTTTTAGGTGATTGCCTTTTGGTTCTATGAATATCTGGTAAGTTAATTCTTTAGCTTTCTTTTGTTTGCAAAATAAAATAAAATCTGGTTCAAATGCTCTGCCATGTTTATCAAATATTTTTAAGGCTCTTTCGTTTCGTATTAAATAAATATTTTTAAAGTTTTGTTTTAAGTTTTCAAATCGTCTTGCAAACATTTTCACAAATGATTTTTCTTCACTTGTTCCGTAGTTTGCATTATAAACATACCAATTTTCTTTGCTAACGATATCAAATTGACCATCTGCTCTTTCGCTGTCTTTATAAACTTTTATCTCTTTATCTTTAAATACTTCGTGAACATATTTATTTATATAATTAGATCCTTCATATTCTGTCAAGTTTGATTTTATTTCTGCTTCAATGCTTTGTAATAATCCTTGAATTGCTGATAAAAAATCAAAGTTTGATATTTTAAAAAGCCTTTTTTTTGTTCCTTTAAAAGTAATTTCTAATCCGCCTAAATAATCATAATTTTCAATAAAATTAGATGTGGATTTTACATTAGGAAAATATCGTTCTAGACTGTCAAAATAAAAAAATGGATTTTGCGATAAAGCAAATTTAATAATATGTTTTGAAATGTTTTTTAATTTAATGTCCTTTGTTTTTTGTATTTCATTATCAGAAATTGGATTTTCCATAAAATCAAAAGCACTTGTCATTTTTCCAACTCCGGAAGATAAAATATGTTTGTAATTTTTATTTTTAATACCTAAATCAGAAAATGACTTTACATTATTGTAATTTTTCTCTACTTTTTTATTGAAATGAACTTTTCCTTTTTTATAAAAATCTGTTTCTTTAAAAGCAATTTTTAAAGTTAATTGTTTTTTTTCCAGATTTTCTTCATCTTCGTAAATACCTGTATTAATTAATGCTTTTTTTATTTCTGAAATATAACGACTGTTTTCCTTTGTATGATAATAAAGTTCTTCTAATATTTTAAAGTCATTTGAAATATCATTGTCAAATTTACGGGTATATTTATCCTGTGCTTCTTCCAATGCAAATGGAAAATATCTTGCTCCACGACCAATTAATTGTGCTTCTGAAATTGTAGTTTTTCCCGGATTACCTTTTTTGCCGTCGCGTGTTTCATATAAACGTACAATATCAAACAGGTTTAAAACGTCCCAACCTTCATTTAATTTATGAACAGCAAAGACAGCTCTGATGGTATTATTTTCATTTTCCAATGTATTTAATCGAATTTGATTTAATTTTGCTTCTTCGTCATCATTTGCACTTATGCAGTTTTCTTTTTTGAAATTAGCTTTTATACGTTTTGCAATTTCCATTTGTGAAATATTTTTTTTTGCAAAAAAATCAAACGCCTTTTGAACAATTGGAACTGTTGATGTTTTTTGAATATTCTCAACCACTTCAGATGAAAAATCATCAATTAATTTGTGGAAATTGAGTTTATTTTGTTTAGACTCTTTAATTGTTCTTTTTGCTTTAAAAAGAATTACAGGCTTTAAATTTATGTCCTTTGATGTGGCTAATTCTTGACGATATAAATTTAGAATTAAAGCCTGAGTAATTCGTTCTTTTTCATTGTAATAAGAACGAATTAGATTTATTTCTTTTGAATACTTATCAATTCTGAATTGTGCAAGTTTATATTTTTGAATTACTTTGTCCTGATATTTTTCTGTAATTTTTCGACTTTCATAATCTAATGTCGCAGTAAATTCCAAAAGAATATTATCATAATTCTGGTTTAAAATTTTTATTACTGTTTCTTCCCAAGTGCCAAATAATTTACCATTTTTTTTTTTGGTAGAAGAACTTAAATGGTGGGCTTCGTCTGCAATTAATGTAATTTTCCTATCTATAAAATCCTCGAAAGTAAGGCTATTTTCTTTGGTATTGTTCAGGTCACTATGCAACTGTTGTATTGTAGTAAATTTGATATTGATATTTTCATTGTCTGATTCTTCAAAATTATCTACTTCTTTTATCAATATTTCCTTATTATCAATCACTATTTTTTTACTGAATAAGTATTTTATATCCTTTTTTGTATAAATAAAGTATTAAACCAGCCATAACCAATGTTTTACCGCTTCCGGTTGCCATATTGTAAAGTAAATGAAAAGGATGTTTTGGCTTTCCTTCAAAATCCTCATTATAGCAAAGCATAAAACGCTGAAAGGACTCTTTTTGATAGGGTCTTATTTTATATTTTAAGTTGTCAGTAATAAAATTTGGAACTTCTGTTCTTGCAAGTTCTCGTTTACCAAATTCTTCTATCAATAAATCGTATAAAAATGCCATATTTTAATCCCTATTAATTTGATAAAAATCCTCGCTTACTTGTTTTTCTTCTTCGCTAAGCAAAAAATCATCATCATTTATAGATGAAATATTTACATATAATTGATTTTTGTCTAATAACTCAATCAAATGTTCTTTTTGTTCTTTTAATTTTAATCGCTTAAAATCCTCAATATGTGCTTCCTGTTTCTTAATATCTACATTGTAGTTTAAAAAAGATTTAGATTTCATTTGCTCCCAAATTTCAAATAAAACTAGGCTGTATTTTGCTTCTTCTATTTCATCTATAAATATTTGATTGTATTTTTTGAGCTCGAAATATGTGAATGAGCCACCGCCTTGCCAGTTTACAGCTTTGGAAAGTTTTGTCTGTTCTCCTTTTATTGCGTTTACAAGTCTTTTTATAGAAAGTTCAAGTTGACTACTCATTTGTTCAATTCCAATATATTGAATACCAAATTTATGACAAGTACCAGCTGTTGAACCACTGCCCAGATGAAAATCTAATACTATATCAGTGTTTGATAAATTAGAGATTTCAAAAATCTTCTTTATAAAATTTTCAGGTTTTTTACCATTTTTAAACTTAACACCACCTTCATTAGAAGAGTTATTAAATTCTATTTCAAAATCATAATAATTTGGTACTGGATTACCTTTGTCTTTTATTTGTTTAATTGGTTTTCCTTGATAATAAAAACCATTTTCACCTTTTGTATTAAAGGGATGCCTAATAAATCTGTAACCTATACCATCACCCTTTTCTCCCATTTTCATTACTTGGTACAAAGCCCCTAAACCATCTTGTTGCTTTCTTTTCCTTAAATATAATTCGTAGAATTCTGAAGCTGAACCACTTTGAGTAATTAAAGAACCTCTTATATTATATTTTTTAAATTGAGAATTTTCTTTTTTTATTATTTCGTAATCATTTCTTTTGTAAATTTTTACTTCATATCCATTAATCATTTCTGCATAAGCAATTGCTTTTTCCTTAATATTAATATTATATTGATAATCTTTATTCTTATCTTTATTCAAATAGATTCTGCTTGGGTTGTATTTATTTTTACTATAGCAAAGTAAATGTTCCATTACTTTTTGGTATCTATTATCTTGCCTTAATATTCTATTTTCATGTCTTACTTTAATATGGAATATACTTTCATAATTAAATCCATCAATATTGTCCATGAGTAATTTTAATTGTGCCAACTCATTATCATCACAACTTACATAAATAACACCATCATCTTTTAGGAATTTTTTTGCAACTTCAATTCTATTTTTCATAAATGTAAGCCAAGTTGACTCATTGAAACTATCATTGTATTTAAAACTGTCATTTCCTGTATTATACGGTGGGTCTATATAAATCAGTTTTACTTTTCCAGCAAATTCTTTTTTTAGAGAATGCAATGCAAGTAGGTTGTTACCTTTAATTATTAAGTTGTCTGTAATTGTGTTTTCGGGCAGTCCTCTTTTTTTATTTAGTTCTGCATCTCTTGTAAAGCCTTTAAATTTATGTTCTCCGTCTTTGTCAAAAATTTTTGCATTTGTTAAAACTTTTGGTTCTAATAGTTGAGTAATTTCTTCTTGTGCCAGAATTTCATTAAAAAATATTTCTTCTCTTTTATCTTCTTCTCGGCTTTGTCCTCCTTCCAAAATACAATCTTTAAAAGGCCAAACAAGAGCGATTTCATTGCGTTGTTTTAGGTATTTTCCATTAATAGTTAATCCAACTTTGTTTTTATATTGTGTGTAGCTGTCGTTCATGTAGTTTTTTTGCTCTAAAAATTGCACAAATAAATTTTGGTTAAATACCAAACTGCCTTTTATCTCGATAAAGAATTTTTCTTTTAACTCTTTATTATCTAGTAATAATTCAATCAATCTGCCACTTTTTTAATTCTTTACTGTCTGTAATGAAGTTGTTCTCTTTTTTGAGTTGTTCTTCTAATTTATCATATAGTTTCAAAGAAAATATTGTTTTATTTTTTTTATTTAAAATTTATATTTAATTTTTTACAAAAGTATAAAAATATTTTATAAAAAATATTTTCAATTTTTTTTTGAAATTAAAAAAAATTTTTTTCAAAAATCGCCCAAAATTTTAATGCTTTTTATTTTGAAATTTAATTTTTTTTTTCAAAAATCGCCAAAATTTTAATGCTTTTTATTTTGTTTTTTTCAAAAACGGCAATTTTTTAATGATTTTTTAAAATTAAAAAAAAATTTTTTTTTTCAAAAACGGCAATTTTTTAACATTTTTTATAATTAAAAAAATTTTTTTTTCAAAAAAAACGGCAATTTTTTAATGATTATTTATAATTTTAAAAAAAATTTTTTTTTGAAAAAATGCCCAAAATTTCAATATTTTTTAATTTCAAAATAAAAAAAAATTTTTTTTCAAAATTCGTCCAAAATTTTAACATTTTTTATTTCGAAAATTAAAAATTTTTTTTTTAAAAAATTTTTTTTCAAAAAAACGGCAAATTTTTTACGTTTTTGAAATTAAAAAAAAATTATAATTCCATAAACAAAAATTGGAGGTTTTTGTAAACCTCCAATTTTAAAAATTTAAACTTCTCTAATAATTTTTACAATTTCTTTACCCTTTTCAACTGCTTTCAAATTAAGAGGAATTAAACGATGATGACGTTCAGGAAGTGCTTTTTCTAAACCTTTCTTAATATTCTCGTCGAGAATTATAGGATTTTGTTTTAATAATGCTCCGAGAACTATCATATTAGCAACCTTAGGATTTTTTAAATCACTTGCTGCTGCTTTTGCTGCGTCTGCTCTATAAATATTAATATCTTCTCTTTCTGGATGTCGGTTTATACCGTTTCCGTCATAGATCAAAGTACCACCTTTTTTTATCATTTTTTCAAACTTATCCAAAGACGGCTGATTTAATATTATAGCTGTATCATATTCATTTAAAATGGGCGAACTTATCATTTCATCACTAAGAATAACAGTAACATTAGATGTTCCACCTCTCATTTCGGGACCGTAAGAAGGCATCCACGTGACTTCTTTTCCTTGCATTACTCCCGCATAAGCTAAAATTCCACCCATAGAAAGTACTCCTTGTCCACCAAAACCTGCAATTATAATTTCTTCTGTCATTTTATTTATTTTTTAATATCTCCTAAAGGATAATAAGGTATCATATTTTTTTGTAACCATTCATTTGCTTGTACTGGTCTCATTTTCCAGCCTGAATTACAATTAGTTACTATTTCAACGAAAGTAGTACCTTTATTTTCTTTTTGTAATTTAAAAGCTTTTACTATTGCTTTTTTGCATTTTCTAACAAGTGCCGGCGTATGAACAGCCTGACGAGTAGCATAGGCAACTCCGTTTAAATTTGCCACTAATTCGGTCATTTTTAGTGGATGTCCCATACTTTTTAAATCTCTACCATAAGGAGAAGTACTTGACTTCATATTTTCCAAAGTAGTTGGAGCCATTTGTCCACCTGTCATTCCGTAAATACCATTATTAATAAAAATAAAAGTAATATTTTCACCTCTGTTGCAAGCGTGTATAGTCTCTGCTGTACCTATCGCCGCTAAATCTCCATCTCCTTGATAAGTGAAAACTGTTTTATCTGGCATTACTCTTTTTATTCCTGTGGCAACAGCAGGAGCTCTACCGTGTGCCGCCTGTTGCATATCAATATCCATATAATGATATGCAAAAACCGAACAGCCAACCGGAGCAACACCTATGGTTTCATCGCCTAAATTTAAATCTTCCAATGCTTCCATCAACATTCCGGACTAATTATATCTTTTCCAAATTTCATAAAAATATTTTTTTTAATTTTAAAAGCTATTTATTAATAAATTTATTTTCTAATGCTTCCAAAATTTCGCTAGGAGTTGGAATAATTCCTCCAGATCGTCCCATAAAACCCACTTCTAATTTACCATTTACAGCTAATTTTACGTCTTCAACCATTTGTCCGTGGTTCATCTCAATAACCATCACTCCTTTTACTTTATCCGCTAATTTATTAATTGCATCGTAAGGGTAAGGATACAAACTTATTGGACGTAATAAACCAACTTTAATACCTTTTTCTCTTGCCAATTGACAAGCCTTTTGACAAATACGAGCAGTTGTACCGTAGGCAACAAATAAATAATCAGCGTCTTCTGTATCTATTTCTTGATAACGAACTTCATTTTTCTCAACCTCTCTGTATTTTTTCTGAAGCTCAAGATTTACTTCATACATTTTTTCTGGCTTAATAAAAAGCGAAGTAATATAATTTCTATGTCCTCTACCAGCTTTACCAACAGTTGCCCAAGGTTCATCTTCTTTTTTACGCTCTTGCTGCTCGAAAAATTCTACCTTTTCCATCATTTGACCAAGTACGCCGTCAGTTAATAACATTACTGGATTGCGATATTTAAAAGCAATATCAAAAGCAAGTTTGATAAAATCAACACTTTCTTGAACACTCGCCGGAGCAAGTACAATTAATTTATAATCTCCGTGTCCACCTCCTTTTACAGATTGAAAATAATCTGCCTGAGATGGTTGAATAGTTCCAAGACCAGGACCTCCTCTAACAACATTTACCAGAACACAAGGTAATTGAGCACCAGCAATGTAAGAAATTCCCTCTTGCATAAGAGAAATCCCAGGACTTGACGAAGTAGTTAAAACTCTTTTTCCTGCTCCTGCTGCACCATAAATCATATTAATGGCAGCAACTTCACTCTCTGCCTGCAAAACAACCATACCTGTACGTTTTTCTGGTTGTTCTGCCATTAAATATTCTATAACTTCTGATTGCGGAGTAATTGGGTAACCAAAATAAGCATCTGCTCCAGCTCTAATAGCCGCTTCTGCAATTGCATCGTTACCTTTCATTAATTTTATATCCTTTTCCATAAATATTTTTTTTTATAATTTTGCGAAAATTCACAAATTAAAATTTCTTTCTATAAACTGTAATTATAGTTTCTGGACAAACCAATGCACAATTTGTGCAACCTGTACAATTATCATTAATCATTTCTGCAAAACTATAACCTTTGCTATTTACTGCTTCAGACATTTTAAGGGTTTTTGTTGGACAAACATTTATACATATTTCACAACCTTTACACTTTTCAATATCTATTTCTACAGCTCCTCTAACTTTTGCCATATTTTTTATAAATTTAAAAATTTCAAATTTTTCCAAAATTAAAAAAAATTTTTAAACAAAAAAAATCAATTTTTTATTTTTTTTTTATTCCTAATATAGGAATTTATCATTAAAATGTTATTAACATTTTACATACAAAAACTGTGGATAACTCTGTGGATACTCTGTTGATAACTTTTAACAACTTATTTGGAATTTACAAAAATTTTTATAGCTGGAAAAATTTTTGTAAATTCCAAAAAAAGTTATGAAAAACTTATCAACAACTTATCCACAGAAAAACGCTAGTTATCAACAGCAAAAATCGGTGTTTTTTTAATGATTTTTTATTGGAGATATCAATTAAAAAAATTTAAATATCTCATTTTCAATGATTTAAAAATTAAAAATAATTTTTATAAAAAAATTTTTCAAAAAAACAAAAAAAGTTATCAACACACCATTATCATTATATAATAATATATATAATATAATGATAATGGTGTGTTGATAACTTAAAAAAATAAATTGCAAAATTTAATGTTTTATTAATAAAACATTAAATTTTGCAATTTATTTCTCAATAGGCACAAAAATTATTGTCTTTTTTAAGTTTAAAAAAGAATTTAATACAATTCGATGAAATAATAAAAATAAGTGTTATAAGGCGATTTTTTGAATTTTTTTATTCTTCAAATTTCAAAAATTTGAAGAATAAAATTAAAATTATTATTTATTTAATTTTCGTCTTTTCTTTTCTTTTCTTATAAAATCTAACTCTCTTGTTGTTTGTCCAGCAACAGAAGTGTTCTCTTCTGCACGTCTCAAAAGATAAGGCATAACATTTTTCACAAAACCATAAGGCACATATTTTGCAACATTATAATTTTCGTCAGCAAGATTAAAACTAATATTATCACTCATACCGTAAAGTTGCGAAAAGTAAATTCGTTCATCATTTCTTGCAATTTTATGCTTCTCCATTAATTCTGTTAAATAAATATTACTGTATTCATTATGCGATCCACTAAAAATAGAAATCCTATCTATATGCTCTATTGAAAATTTGAGTGCGAAATTATAATCTCTATCTGTATTTTCCTTATTTTCTTGAATTGGAGATGGATAACCCATTTTTTGTGCTCTTTCTCTTTCTTTTTCCATATAAGCACCTCTAACAAATTTAATTCCTAAATAATAGTTTTTTTCTAGTGCATTTTTATATGCTTTTTTTAAGAAATCAACTCTATCCCAGCGATACATTTGTAAAGTATTAAAAATTATTGCTTTTTTCTTATTATATTTTTCAGACATTTCTGTTATTAATTCGTCAATAACTGTCTGATAATAAGTATCTTCTGCGTCTATCATTAGCGGAACACTTAATTGATATGCTCTTTCACATAATGTTTTTATTCTTCTTTTAAAGTTTTCGAATTCTTCGTTTTCTTTTTCATTTAGAACTTTTTTAGAACTTGCTTTTTCAAGAATTTGATGTGTCGCAAAAGCAGTAGGTTTGAAAACAGCAAATGGAATATTTTTATCCTTAGCCGCATTTTCTATGGTTAATAAAGTTTCTTTCAAAACTTCTTCCATAATTTTCTGGTCTTCCGTACCTTCCATAGAAAAATCTAAAATTGCTTTTACATTAAATTTTTCTAAATCTCTAACAGCATCTTGACATTCTTCGATAGTTTCACCTCCAACAAAATGTTTATAAATTGTCGGTTTTACAGCCCAAGAAATAGGAAAATGAAGTTTTAATGCTGTATTAATTCCAACATTTCCAAGTTTTACAAAATTATTATTCGCCATTACTTTAAACAAATAATATGCTTTATTTAAAGCCGCATTACTTCTACTTTTAAAAGCAACCTCTGTATTTTCTAATGAAATCATAAAATTTTTTTTTACAAAAAAATTATTTTTTTTTTGTAAAAAAATGATTTTTATCATAAAATTTTTTTTGAAAAAAAATTAAAAATAATTGGTGCTTTTTGAAATTTTTTTTTTGGAAAAAAACAATTAAAAATTTGCCATTTTTTCAAAAAAATTTTTTTTAATTAAAAAAAATGAAATAAAATTATTAAAATAATTTTATTTTTTTAAAAAACCATATTCGTAAATTTTTGGTTCAATTTTTTTTGCTAAAATTTTTAATTTTTCTCGCAAATTTGTTATTAAATTTATATATTTTTTATCATTACTTTTATTATTCATTCTGCCTTTCGCGCTGCGACCTTGAAAATATGCACGAATATCGTATAAAGACGCATTTACATTGCAATAAAGTTGTGTGTGATAATAAATCCAAATCTCACGACCAGCATTAAAAACATTTTTAGATTCATCAGAAAATTCTAAACTTTCTGTTCTTAATATTTTTTTTCCTAATAGATCGCCGTTTCCATTTGCTTTTAATTTTCCTTGAATAAATTTTACCATAAAATTACTTTCAAACTTTTCCTGCGAATTTACTTCACTTTCTGTAAATGGTATCCAGTGGTTTGTATTATTTTTTGACGAAATCCTATTTTGTCCATGAAATAAAGTAAAAGTTAAGCAATCATTTTGAAATTCCATATCTTTTTTCCATTTCTTTTTTGGGTGTAAAAACTGGTCTCTATCATTTATCCATGTTGATGGAATAATATTTTGTACTGTTAAATAAACAGAACTTGCAATAAAATTACATTTATTTATATTACAATAAAAATTTGTTGCTTTACTTTCTGACGAAGTTAAAAATACTAATGATTTATTTTGAAAATCATTTCTACCCATACTAATATAGCCAATTATATCGTCTTTAATATTTTGTAAAGATAACCATTTATTAATTTTTATTAAACTATCATAAGAATAAATATTTTTTTTCTGTATAAAAATTTTATTTTTATCAAAAACATCACTTATAGTTTGAATAAATTTTTCTTTTTTGTTTGTGTCCCATATTTTAAATCCAATAGGAAAACTTCCTTTTACATTATCAAAAGTATTAGCAGGAACAACAAAAGACTTTTCAAGTTTTGCTAAGAAAAAATTCCGCATATGTTTAGCATGCGACACAGATAATAGTTTTAATTTTGAAAATTCTGCAATTTTGCAATCTGGAATTTCAAAATAAATTCTTGTTAAAAATTGAGCATAAATCTCACGAGAAAAATTTTTTAATTTATTTTTATATTTATTATGTATTAAAGTATAACTATTTCCTTTTTTGCTGCTAGTTTTCATATTACTGCTTGCATCTGCATACGGCGGATTAATATAAATAACTAATTTTTTTCTTTTTTTTGGACTTTTAATAATTCTTTGTAAACCTTTCGGTAATTTAGAAAAATCATCATTCAAAAAATCAAATTGAAAAACATGGCTCTCTAATAAATTCGCTCCGTTTTTTATGCGATCTTTCATTATTTCTACATCTTGTTTATCAATTGTTGAAGCCCAAATATTATATTTATTTGTCATTCCAGCCAATAAATTTCCTGTTCCTGCAGCACAATCCCATATATAATATTCATCTTGCCAATCTTTTCCAAAAACATCACTAAGATATTTTTGTGATAATTCTACCCAAATTTGCGGTGTAAAAAAACTACCCTTTCGTTCTCTGATGTCCTGAGGAACAAGCAAATCTCTACGTTCAACTATATAATCCCAATATTCTTCTTTTGGTGGTCTTTCATATTTATTCCAAAATTGATCATGTGCCTTTTGATTATCATTGAAAGATGCTGTTCTTGTATTAAACATTCCGAATTGATCAATTCTTCTGTCAAGTTCGTATTTGTTTTTCTTCAATAAAACAAAAAGTTTTTCTTTTATTGTTTCATTTTCACGAGTAAGTAAATCAGCAAGATAAAAATCACCGTCAATAATTCCAATATTTTTTGCAATTTCCCAATTTACAGCAATGGAAGATTTAACTGTTTTTAACCATTTATTATAAATAACCATAAAATTGTTTTTATCAATTTGTATTTTGGTAATTCCAAATTTTCCAATAACAAAATTATTTTCAATAAATTTCTTTAAATCTTTTTCATCTCTTTCATAATAAAAAATTAATGTATTTTTATCTAAACCATTTTTTACTTTTTTATAAAGCAATTTAAATTCCTTTGTTTTATGATTAGATGGTGTAACATTCCAATTAAAATCGTTCAAATAAAAAATTTCATGAATATCATTGTATGGAATAAAAGCGATTTTTTCCGCATCAAAAGCACCTAAATATGAAGGAGGATTCTTTTTTATGCATGGAAACGCAAAAATCTATATTGCCAATAATTTTTGTATTATCATAGATCCAAAAATAATCTATCGCTATTTTGTTTTTTAATTCTTCCTCTTTTATATTTAAATTGTAGGTCATTATATTTTTAATTATCATTTAAAAATACAAATATAATTTAAAAATTTATTTTATAATTTAAATTTAAAATCATTAAAAATTTTCGTTTTTTTGAAAAAAATTTTATTTTTAATTATAAAAAATCATTAAAAATTCGTCGTTTTTTTGAAAAAAATTTTTTTTTTAATTATAAAAAATCATTAAAATTTCGTCGTTTTTTTGAAAAAAAAATTTTTTTTAATTATAAAAAAACATTAAAATTTCATCGTTTTTTTTGAAAAAATTTTGGACGATTTTTGAAAAAAAAATTTTTTTTTAACATTGGAGGTTTTTTTTCAACCTCCAATGTTTGTCTGTCGAAAAATTATTACTTTAAATATTTTATTTCATTAATATTATGAACTCTAAAAATATTTTTTGTAGCTTTTTCTATTATTAAATCATTTTGTGTTATACAATTACCGTCTTTATCATAAAGTCCAAAAACTTCATCTACCTCATAAGAAGCAAAACCTTCAGAAAAATTATTTATTTTTCCAAGCAATTTCTCTATGTTTTTTGTGATTTTTTTACATTTTAATTTTCTAGGTTTATAATTTTCAGAGTTTCCAAAAGTATCTATATAATACCAAGGACTACTTTTAAATTTAACTTTTGCAAATCCATTTTTGAAATCTTCTGCTTTCTTAAAAATAAAATTTATTATACTTTTTTACGACAGCAAATCCTTCATTAAAACTTCTCGCTTTCATATAAATACATCCTATTTCTTCTTCGCCATTTTTATTTATATATCCATAATTATCATTAAATACTACACAAAGTCCTTCGGAAAATTCACCTATATATTTATATTTTCCAAAAGGAATAACAAATTCAATATCTGAATTAATCATCGCATATTCTTTATCTTTATTCATCAAAATAAAATTATTTGCTTCTTTATCAAATTTTATTTCTTTATATTTTGGTCTAAGTACAAATTTTCCAGAAGTATCTATTATACCATAATACTTATCTTTTTTAACTACAGCAAGACCATTAAAAAAATCACGACAGCTTTTAAATTTAGGTTTAATTATTACTTCTTTATTTTTATTAATAAAACAATATAAAGTTTTTGCTTTTATTAAACCAAAAAAAAATTTTACTCTGATGGGAATAAATGTAAGTCCATTATTAAAATTTCCAGTAATTCCAAATTTTGGTTCTATAATAAAATTTCCTGTAGTATCAATAAAACCCCATCCACCTTTTGTTTTTACACTTGCTAGATTTTCGCTAAAATCATTCGCTTTACGAAAATTAATCTCTGAAATTAACTCTCCACATTTATTTATATAATTATAATTATGTCTATCAATTTTAATAACAGCTCTTCCATTTTTAAAATCTCCGGCTCCGTAAAATTTATGTTTTATTTTAACATAAGAATTTGAATCTATATAACCAAAAATACTATTTTTTAATTTCTTTTTCGTGATGAAAAATATTCCATTATTATAAACATAATTTATTTCATTAAATTCTGCTTCTATAATAATATTTCCTACAGAATCTATTACTCCCCATTTATTTTTTATTTTCACTTTATAATAAGGAATTTTTGCCCAAGTTTTTTTTGTAGTGTCAGCATAAAAATGCCTTATTTCATCAAATTCGAAATTTACTTTTACCAAATTATCATGCGAAATTACTCCCCATTTACCAGACTTTTTTTCGGCAATAAATACATTATTGAAATATTTTTGCAGAAATTTATATTTTGCTTCTACGATTAAATTCCCCATAGAATCTATTACTCCCCATTTTCCTTTTTTGCAAAATGCAAGGCTAGAAAAATATGAAGATAAACCTTCATAAGAAAAACCGGGAACTTGTAGAGTATATTTTTTGTTCTTGGAAATTAACTCTTGTTTATGACCGAAATAAGTTATTTTTCCACCATTATTTATTCTGGTATAATTTTTTTTAAAATCTCCTATGAAACCACATTTTCTTAATAATTCTCCTTTTTTTGTAATTAAAGCAGCTCTACCATAGCTACTAAAATTTTTCTCATTTATAATACCATAACAATTTGGATACTCATTTTGTTCTTCTATTGCCGTCAAAGTTAGATTTTTATTTCCCAAATAATTTTTCCAATATTTATCATAAATATAATCTGTGATTTTTATCCCTCCGGTTGAAAATAAACCCCATTTATTTTTTATTTTATTCAAACGCCACATTCCTTTTTCTTCTCGTATCCTGACCGAAATATAATTTTTATATTTTGTTTTATATATTAATTGCCCGTCCTCCTCAAAAGCTAAAACTAATGTTGTACTGTCAGCAATAGGAATTTTAATATTATTCTTAGAAAAATTTAAATTTTTCTCTATTTCAAAATTATAATATAAAGTATCAAGCAAAATTTCTCTGGAAGAATTTATTAAACCAAATTTATAATATTGTTTTTTTACACTTCCTTTTATTAATTTTTTATTAATTTTTTTCTTATAATACATTCTATTCAAATCATTATTTGATAATTCCCTATAAGTAGGAGCAATAATTTCTTTACCGTTAATATTAATAATTCCTTTTTTATTTTCCGTATTTATTGTTGTAAAAAAATCATCATTTAATATCTTAAAATCACAATAAAAATGTTTTATTTTTATTTTACCATTTAAATCGGCAATTCCTTTTTCCCCATTTTTATTAAAAACAACACATTTTCTATTTATTTTAATATCGTCATATTCTATTTTTAAAATTATTTTGTTATTTTTTAACATTCCAAACTTATTGTCTTTGCAAACAATATACAAATCATTATTATTATTTTTAGGAAAAAAATCATCGTATAATGGCGAAATTAAAATTTTCCCATCTTTTGAATATAAACCTTTCAAATTTTCATCTTTTTCAACATAAAATTTATCGTTCTTAAAATTTATTTTTGAAAATTCCATTGGAATAATAATTTCAAAATTGGAATTTGCAATTCCATAATTACCATTTTTAGAAATATGAAAAAAATTTTCGTTTGCTTTTTTTTCTAAAAAATTGGAAATACTATATTTATAATTCTTTTTTTTGTAAATAATTTCTTTAAGAATATCTACTTCTAAAATTTTTTCTTCTTTTGTTTCCTTATTTACGAACTTATATTTATTAATAAAATATAAATAATGACTATCGGTTTCACAAAAGTATAATTTGCTTGTTGGTTCCGTAACTTTTATTTTTTCATCTAATTTCAAAACAAAATAATTAGAATTCTTTTTAAAAAAAATGAGGTTTTTTCTTTTAATATTTATTTCATCGAAGAATTTAGATTTATAATTTTTTTCAGGAATATATAAAGATATTTTCTTATTTTTATATAAGAAAAAATAATTATATTTTGTTTGATTTATGATGTCGTCATAATATTCTGTAAATTGGTTTTTTCCTATATCAAACAAAGAATGCAATTTATTTTTTGATACATAAATAAATTTTTCGTTTAAAATATTAATAAATGAATATTTGAAATCTAAAATCTGTTTATTTTCATAATTATATTTTTTCCTGTCGGAGATAACAATCCGCACAAAGTATTTTTTTTAACAATAAAATACTTTGAATTTTTACAATTAATTTTGTTATATAAAATATCAGTAATTTTTTCTCCTGTCGGAGATAATAAACCGTATTTATAATTTTTTTTTACAAGTATTACATTTGAAGGTTTTATCACTTCCAAAGAATCATAAATCAAAGGCACAATAGTATCAAAATTTGTATTTATTGCACCCCATTTTTCATTTTTTAAAACTGCTAAAGGAATATCATTATTACTTTGTCCGAGTAAATTTAAGTTCAAAATAAAAAATATAGAAACAAAAATTAAAGATTTCATTTTTTAAATTTTATAATTTTTTTATAGAGAAGCAATAATTTCATCTAATTCTTCAACAGATTCTATTTTTCTTCCCGTAGAATTTAGTTCCAAAATTACATCTTTCATATTATGAGAAATATGATTTTGAATTTTTATAAAATCATTTGAGCTTAAAACTGCAATTTTATTTTCTGGTAAAATAGCAATAAATTTATTTTTTAAATTTTTAGACAGATAGATATTATTTTTTTCAAAGGGATTTAAATTAACAACAACATTGTCTTCATTTCCAGTAATATGAAAAACGTTAAATTTTGTAATATCTTCTTCTTTTTTTATTTTAAAATCTGCAAGTATATTAATTGCATCTTTTCTATGATAAATACGGTCGTAATTGTGTAATCCAAGAGTTGAAACGGAAGTTTTACGTTTGCTATTATTTCCCGTTTGATTTTGAGAAGACACATTAGAAGCATTAAAATTATTCATCGCTTTTTTAAAAGCTTTTCCTGAAAACACTGGCGAAACTAATAAATTATGATTTTTTTTACCTTTTTTGAAAGAAAGAATATATTTTCCTTTTTCGGAAGTTTTAGAAAGTGCAGGTTTAAAAATCCCTCTTTGCATTAATTTCATTACTTCATTATTTGTTTTAGCACCAGCATATTTCCATATTATATCCGAATAAATTTTTATTTCGTCAATATGATTATAATTAATATCTATTTCCATTATTAAATCTTCGTCGATATTTAATTTACTAGGTTTTAAACCAAGATTTTTAGGAGCACGTTTTTTAGTTTTTGGAATTTCTAATTCTTCATAAGAATTTTTATATATCCAATTTTCTTCGTCATATCGATAAAAATTATAATTTTCATCGGTTTTCAAATCATATGTAATACTTATTTCTTTTCCGTCTTCAAGGAAGACTTTTTCTCCGTTTACAAAAGCGTTAATGTCAAACATTCCTGCCGTTTGAAAATTATATGAAACTCCTGCACTATCATATTTCATATCTATATTTAAAGCAATTATTTCGGCAGCACTTCTTATCTCTTTGTAAGTAATTTTTACATCTTCAGAAATTTTATCCCCATTTTTATCAACAAACGCTTCCAATGGAAGATTTAATTCTGTTCCATTTTTCTTCGAAATAAAATTGTTTTTAAGACCTGGCTTATAAACAAATTCTTCACTTTCAATATCTATATTTTCTAAAACAGGAATTTTATAGATATCCTTATCTTTTTTCTTTTCAGAAACTTCTGCCGATGATTTGACATTATTTTCATTTTCGTTACTTTGATTTGTACTTTTATCAGAACAAGAAAAAAATAGAAATGAGATAATAAGCACAAATAAACTTTGTAAATTCATAAAATTATATTTTAAATTTTATCAAAAATAGTTTTTTTATTTTTTTAATAAAAAAATAATCTTTATAAATATTAAAAAAAATCGTCGTTTTTGAAAAAAAATTATTTTTTATTTAATAATTTAATTCATTATTTTTTTTTAATTTAAAAATGTTAAAAATTTTGGCGTTTTTTTGAAAAAATTTTTTAATTCGTTCAAAATTTTAATATTTTAAAAATTAAATTAAAAATTTTTTTTTATTATAAATTTGTTTTAATATTGTTATTAATTTTTTTAATAAAATATTATGTACAAAAAATTATTATTAATATTGGGAATATTTTTTTTATTGTCAAATTACTCTTATTCACAGCAAAATTTCAAAGCTTTTATAAATTTGACAGTAACCGATATGAAAGATAAGCCAAGTGTTGGTGACCATATGTTATTTGTAAGTGACAAAACTGGAAAAATTCTTTCGTCTATAACAAAGAAAGGAGGATTATGTAAATTTGAAGTTCCTAGTGGGGCTGTTTATACAATTAAAATAAAATCATACAGTGATACGGTTACTTTATATAAGGTGGAAATTCAGAAAGCTAATTATGACCAAAACTTTGAACTTACATTAAAATATCAGTTACCTAAAACTTATACTTTAAAAAATGTGAATTTTCAATCGGGAAGTTCAAAATTAAAATCTTCGTCATTTAAATCGCTTAACGAACTTGCAGAATTGATGTTAAATAAAAAGACATTAAAAATTGAACTTGCTGGACATACAGACAGTCAAGGAGACGATGCCTTAAATTTAAAACTTTCACATGCAAGAGCAAAAGTCTTAAAAAATTATCTTGTTAAGAAAGGTATTACAGCAAAAAGGCTTATAGTGAAAGGATACGGCGAAACAAGACCAATTGCAAATAACGCAACAGAAGAAGGTAGAAAGAAAAACAGGAGAACAGAAGTTATTATAATAGAACGCTAATAAATTGAAGCAATAATCAATTAATGCTTCAAAACATGCTTAAACATTTGAGGTTTGAAAAAAAACTCCAATGTTATTTTGCAATGTCTTTACGTAAAATAAAAAACATTAAAATTTTGGACGTTTTTTGAAAAAAATTTTTTTTCGAAATTAAAAAAAAATAAAATTTTGGACGTTTTTTTTTAGATTTTTTTTTTTTTTAATATTAAAAATTTATCTAAATTTGAAAAATGGCTTTGCAATGGAAAATAACAAAGTAAATCAAATGAAAGGTGCTTATAATATCGGTAGAATATGGGCTTTTATTATTATGGATAAATATGAAAACGGAAAATATAAATTTCAAACTTGTAAAATAGACGAACTAAAACAAATATACATAAATCTTAAAGCCGTAAAACATAAATATTGTAAACTTTAATGTGTATTTTTCAATGAAAAATTAAAAACAATTTTGGCGTTTTTTAAAAAAAAAATTTTTTTTATTTTAAGATTAAAAAATGTTAAAATTTTGGTGTTTTTTTGAAAAAAAATTTTTTTTATTAAAAATTAAAAATTTTGGACGTTTTTTGAAAAAAATTTTGGTTCTTCGAACCTTTTTTCAAAATTAAAAAAAAATAAAATTTTGGACGTTTTTTTTAGATTTTTTTTTTAATATTAAAAATTTATCTAAATTTGAAAAAAATTTTTTTTTGATAAATTTATTTAATTGAAAATTATGAAAACAGAATTTATAAATTTTTCGGAAATTACTTATAAAAATTTAAAAAAAATAGGTGATTTTAAATTGATAAAAAATTGTGATATTTTTAAAGAATGGTTTAATTTTAATTATGAAATTAATAAATATGATGAAGAATATCTAATTAAATTAATTGAAAATAACAGGTATAATATTGCTGATTATTCTGAATATCAATTGCTTGCACATTTCATTGTCCCCATTTTAAATAAAGTTCATTTTTACAGTGAAAATTATAGAGAATGGTATCAGCCAGAAATTTCTGGTAATTTAAATGGATATATTTTAAAAGGAAAACCTGATTTTATGGTTGCAAGTGGTGTTTTTGAACCAGAAATACCGTTTTTCTTTTTGCAAGAATTTAAAAAGCAAAAAACAAATTCTGACCCACTCAGACAATTGCTTGCACAAATGGCAGTTGCAATGGAAAATAACAAAGTAAATCAAATGAAAGGTGCTTATAATATCGGTAGAATATGGGCTTTTATTATTATGGATAAATATGAAAACGGAAAATATAAAATAGACGAACTAAAACAAATATACATAAATCTTAAAGCCGTAAAACATAAATATTGTAAACTTTAATGTGTATTTTTCAATGAAAAATTAAAAACAAAATATTAAAATTTTGGCGTTTTTTTTAAAAAAATTTTTTTTTTTGAGATTAAAAAATGTTAAAATTTTGGCGTTTTTTGAAAAAATTTTTTTTTTATAATTTCAAAAAAAACATTAAAATTTTGGACGTTTTTTGAAAAAAAATTTTTTTTAAAAAAAAATTGCGTTTTTTTGAAAAAAATTTTTTGAAAAAAATGAATAAATTTTTAAAAATTTGGGTAATTACTTTAAGCGATAGAGCAAGTAAAGGAATTTACGAAGATAAAAGTGGTGAATTATTAAAAAAGCTTTTAAATAATTTTTTTGAAAATTCCATGTGGGATTTTGAAATTAAAAAATTTATAATTTCTGATGATAAAATTATTTTTGCAAAAAAGTTAGAAGATACAAAAAATCAAAATATAAATTTATTATTTACTACCGGCGGAACAGGGATTTCTAAAAAAGATATTACCATAGATGTTATAAAAACTTTTCTTGATAAAGAAATCAATGGAATTATGGAAATGATTCGTTTTAAATATGGACAAATTAATCCCAAAGCGATGCTCAGTAGAAGTGTTGCAGGAATTATGAAAAATACACAAGTTTATTGTTTACCAGGTAGTCAAAAAGCTGTTGAAGAATATATGAATGAAATTTTTAAAATATTAGAGCATAGTATTTTTATGCAAAATGATATAGACGTTCATTAAAATTTAAAGATTAAAAAAAATAATATGTTAATAAATTCTATTTTTTTATGGTTTTTTGAAAAACGAATTAAAGAAATCGAGATGTTCAAAGAAAATTATTCTGAAATTCAAAATAAAACCTTATTTGAACTCATTAATAAAGCAAAAAATACAGAATTTGGAAAAAAATATGATTTTAAATCTATAAAAAATGAAAAAGATTTTGCAAATCGTGTACCATTGCAAGATTATGAAAGTTTAAAACCTTATATAAAAAGGTTAATGAAAGGCGAAAAAAATATTTTGTGGAATAAGAATATTCGTTTTTTCGCAAAGTCTTCTGGAACCACCAACGACAAAAGTAAATTTATTCCTCTAAGTGACGAAGCTTTAAAAAATTGTCATTATAAAAGTGGTAAAGATATAATGGCATTTTATGTTTCGCAAAATCCTTCAACAAAAATTTTTACAGGAAAAACTTTAACTCTTGGAGGCAGTCAAAAAATTATAAAGAATAAAAATAACCTATCTTATATTGGAGATTTATCAGCAATTTTAATACAAAATTTACCTTTCTGGGCAGAATATATAAGAACACCAAAATTAAAAATCACTTTAATGGACGAATGGGAAGAAAAATTATTATTAACTACAAAATCTATTATAAAAGAAAATGTGAAAATTTTATCTGGAGTTCCATCTTGGATGCTTGTTCTATTAAAAAAAGTTTTAGAAGTAACAAAAAAAAATAATTTATTTAAAATATGGGAAAACTTAGAGTTATTTGTTCACGGAGGAGTGAGTTTTATTTGCTTCTGAAGGTTTTTTTAGCATACAAAATGATTTAAATTCTGATGATATGCTTTTAATGATTGATTATGGAATATATTTTGAATTTATAAATATGAAAAATATAAAAGAAGAAAATCCAAAAACTTTAAAATTAGATGAAATAAAAATTAATGAAAATTATGCAATGGTAATTACCACTAACGGGGGACTTTGGCGTTATGTGATAGGCGATACCATAACTTTTACTTCTAAAAAACCTTTTAAAATAAAAATTACCGGACGAATAAAACATTTTATTAATGCTTTTGGAGAAGAATTAATTATTGATAATGCTGAAAAGGCACTAAATATAGCAACTTCTAATACAAATTCTTTGATTAAAGAATATACAGCAGCACCAATTTTTATGAAAGATAACAAAAAAGGAAGACACGAATGGCTAATAGAATTTGAAAAAAAACCAGATAATATAAAAATTTTTACTGAAATTCTTGATAAAAGTTTAAAAGAATTAAATTCCGATTACGAAGCAAAAAGGTATAAAAATATGACCTTAGATTTGCCAAAAATAAAAATTGCAAAAAAAGGAACTTTTTACAAATGGTTAAAACAGAAAAATAAACTCGGTGGACAAAATAAAATCCCACGTCTTGCTAATGATAGAAAATATATAGATGAATTATTAATAATTTAAAAAAATTATAGATTACAACTAAAAAAAAAATTCTATATTTAAAATGAAAAATATAAAAAATTAGATGATTTTTAGAAAAAATTTTTTTTAATTGAAATTAAAGATAAAAAAAACTCAAATTTTTGAGTTTTTTTTATTAAAAAATTTATAATAAATTTAATTCTTTACCAATTTTGATAAAAGCTTTTATTGCTTTATCAAGTTCCTTCTTTCAATAATTTGTTTGCAAAAATTTGAGATAATTTAGCATCATAAAGCATTACAGCAATTATTGCAGAAGATGTTGGTTTTATATCAAAACCAGCATTTTTCATCTCTTTTAAGAAATAATCTGTATTATTGTGTAATTTATCCTGTAACTCAGAAGTTTCACTGACAATATCAAACATTTTAATTCCTGCATTCACAACCATAGGCGGAATGGAATTTGAAAATAAATATGGACGAGAACGTTGTCTAAGAATATCTATAATCTCTTTTTTTCCAGTGGTAAAACCACCTATCGCTCCACCAAAAGCTTTTCCAAGAGTTCCTGTAATAATATCTGCTTCTCCTCTTAAATTAAATAACTCCGTTATCCCTCTACCTGTTTTTCCAACAACACCAGCAGAATGTGACTCATCTAACATTATAAGAGCGTCATACTTTTTTGCCAATTTAACAATTTTGTCCAATGGAGGAACATTTCCGTCCATAGAAAAAACAGCGTCAGTAACTATCAAACGAAAACGATGCTCCTGAGATTTTATTAACATTTTTTCAAGGTCTTCCATATCCGCATTTGCATAGCGATATCTTTGTGCTTTACAAAGTCGAACACCATCAATTATAGAAGCGTGATTCAAAGAATCAGAAATTATTGCGTCTTCTTTTGTTAATAAAGGTTCAAAAACTCCACCGTTAGCATCAAAACAAGCAGCGTAAAGTATTGTATCTTCTGTTCCAAAAAACTTAGCAATTTTCTCTTCTAAAGTTTTATGCAGATTTTGAGTGCCACAAATAAAACGAACTGACGACATTCCATAACCATAATTATCTAAAGCATATTTTGCTGATTCTATTAACTCATTTATGTTTCCATCCGCCGTTTTTACGAGCAAGACTGTCATCTATACTTTTAGGCCATGAGTCAGCAATTTTTTGTCTGAAATCTGGATAATAAGTTATTTCAAAATTTGGAATATGTTTTTTAATTTCTTTCGCTATTTCATATGGCGTGAAACTCATACTAGACAAATTATAACTTGTTTTTATAGACAAGTTTTCTTTATCTAATTCCATCAACTCTATAGTTGCATTAATTGCATCATCCATATACATCATAGGAAGCTTAGTGTTTTTCGAAAGAAAACACTCATATTTTCCATTTCGTACTGCTTCATAAAAAATTTCAACAGCGTAATCTGTTGTTCCGCCGCCAGCTTCTGCTTTATAAGAAATTAAACCAGGATAACGTAAACTTCTGAACAGTATTTGGGTCTGTAATAGTATCTTGTGGAGTATTTTCACGTGGAGTGTTTGGACCAAAAATAGCTATAGAACTTGGCCAGAAAATTTTATTCAAATTTTTTTCTATTCCAAGTTCAAGAATATTGAAAAGTCCAGTCATATTTACTTCCCAAGATTTCATAGGATTTTTTTCTGCATTTCCAGAAAGTACTGCCGCAAGATGATATATTTCTGTTATTTGATATTTATCAATAACTTCAGATATTTTTTTCTTATCCAA
>NBLL01000068.1 GCA_002084355.1 Bacteroidetes bacterium 4572_128
TTCCCAAAGATAAAACCACATCCCAACGTCTAAAAAGTGCATCATTTTTCTTTATTTCCAAAGAAACGGCATTTCCATCGTTTTCAATATTTACAAGAAATTCATTTGTATTTGCAGGAATGACTTTAAGAATTTTTCCACCACGATATAATGTTAAATCGCTATTTATCTGATTTACAATTACCAAATTTCCTTCGGTATCTGGAGTTTTATTTGTTTCTTTTTGTGGTTCTGTATTTTCCGCTTCTTTTTTACAAGAATTAATAAAAACAGAAAAAAACAAAAAGAAAATAAGAAACTTTTTTAAAATATTCATAATTTTATTTTTTTTACAAAATTAAATTTTTTTTTGAAATTTAAAAACATTAAAATTTTGGTCATTTTTTGAAAAAAATTTTTTTTTGAAATAAAAAACATTAAAATTTTGGTCATTTTTTGAAAAAAATTTTTTTTTGAAATTTAAAAACATTAAAATTTTGGTCATTTTTTGAAAAAAATTTTTTTTTGAAATTTAAAAGCATTAAAATTTTGGTCATTTTTTGAAAAAATTTTTAAAATTTAAAAACATTAAAATTTTGGTCATTTTTTGAAAAAAATTTTTTTTTGAAATTTAAAAACATTAAAATTTTGGTCATTTTTTGAAAAATTTTTTTTTGAAATTTAAAAACATTAAAATTTTGGTCATTTTTTGAAAAAAATTTTTTTGAAATTTAAAAACATTATTGAAATTTAAAAACATTAAAATTTTGGTCATTTTTTGAAAAAATTTTTTTTTGAAATTTAAAAACATTAAAATTTTGGTCATTTTTTGAAAAAATTTTTTTTTTGAAATTTAAAAACATTAAAATTTTTACGAATTTGAAAAAAAAATTTATGCCTATACGGTGTTTTTACCGCATTAAAAGAAGAATAGAGGTGTATATTTTTTTTCAAAAAAATACAGATTTTTTTTAATGTTTTTTAAAATTAAAAAAAATAGGTTTTGTATTCTTGAATTTTTTTTGAATTATAAAAAATATATAATAATGTCCTAAGTTAATTTCTTTCAAAAATCCCATTTTTTAATTTATAAAATGTTATAAATTTGAAAAAAATAAAATCCATTTTTTTATAAAAAAATGGATTTTTATTGAAAAAAATTTTTTTTTATTTAACGATTTTCATTTCTTCAATTAAATGTCCTGCTCCTGCATATTTGTCAATAACAAATAAAACATAACGAATATCTACATTAATACATTTTTGTAATTCAGTTTCAAATGCTATATCTCCACTCATTGCTTCCCAGTTTCCATCGAAAGCACATCCAATTAATTCACCGTTTCCATTAATTACTGGACTTCCAGAATTTCCTCCTGTAATATCATTATCCGTAGTAAAACAAACACGCATTAAACCGTCTTTATCTGCCCATTTTCCATAATCTTTATTTTCATAAAGTTTTTTCAATTTATTAGGAACGAAAAATTCATGAGTAGCTTTTACATTTTTCACTTCTTTTTCGAAATAACCTTTTAAAGTAGTAAAAGATTTATAATGAACTCCATCTCTTGGGTCATAATCTCCAACTTTACCATAAGTCAAACGCATAGTTGAATTTGCATCTGGATAATGAGCTTTATCTTTCTCCATTTCCAATAAACCACCAACAAATAATCTATTTCCTTTTGACATTTTTGCTTGTATAGGAGCTAATTTTGGTCCTAATTCTCTGTATTTGTCAATTATAGACTTCATTGTTTGATAAGCTAAATCCTTTTCTATGGTTTTTAATTTAGGATTTTTTAAAAAATCATTAAATTTTTCTTCAGAAACAAAAAATGATTTATCAAACATTTTATCTGCAAATTTATTAAAATTACCTTTATATTTTTTTTGTATTTTATTAAAAATATCTGGTTGATGTCCTTTTTTTACATTTTCAGAAAACATTTTAAACAAAGAAGCAAGTATCTTTTTATCTGTCGGAGCATTATAATCTTTGAAATATGCTTTTCCAGATTCTTTCATTTCTTCAATTGTTGCTTTTATGGCTTCTTTTTCATCTGGTTTTTCTTTCAAAAGATAAGCCAAACTACTTGCCGAATAAGCGAACATTACAATTTCAGAACCACTAAATATACATTCCATAATATATTGTTGTGTTTTATTTAGTTCCTTTTTCCCCATATAAGCTTCTTCTAATAATTTTAAAGATGCTCCATATTTTTCTTTTCTTTTTTTATCATTACTCATCCAAGTTTTAAACTTGTTTTCTATTTGTTGTTTTTTCCCAAAAACATTAAGTGCTTTTAAACCCTTATTTTGTCCAATAGAATATTTCCAATAATTAGAAGAACGAGAATATTTAGAAGCATATTGAATACGAACTTTATCGCTTTTTTCCATATCTTCTTTCATTATTCTTTGTTTTTCTGTTCTAACTTTTATGCGAATAGGATTATTCGTTTCTATATTTTCCTCTATTCCCCATGAAGTTAAATATCTTGTTGTAGAACCAGGATAACCCATTATCATAGCAAAATCTTCATTTTCTACACCTTTTGTTGAAACTGGCAAAAAATGTTTTGGCTTATAAGGCACATTATCTGCAGAATAATCAGCAGGTTTATTATCTTTATCAGCATAAATTCTAAACATAGAAAAATCTCCTGTATGTCTTGGCCACATCCAATTATCAGTATCTCCACCAAATTTTCCTATAGCAGAAGGAGGAGCACCAACAAGACGAACATCTCTAAAAATTTCATAAACAAATAAGAAAAATTGATTTCCCTTAAACATACTTTGTACATTTGCGGTGTAATGATTTCCATCAATTGCTTTTTTTTCTAAACCTGCAGAAATTTCTCTTATTTTATTCATTCGAGTTTTTTCGTCCATATCATCTGTAAGATTTGAATTGATTGTTTTAGTAACATCTTCAACACTAATTAAAACAGAAGCAGTTTTCCCTGGGTTTGGTAATTCTTCTTTTTTAGACATCGCCCAAAAACCGTTAACAAGATAATCGTGTTCTGGACTACTATGTGCTTGTATTTCTCCAAAACCACAGTGATGATTTGTCAAAAGTAAACCTTCTGGCGAAATAATTTCTGCGGTACACGAACCTCCATCTAATGCAATAATTGCATCTTTCAAACTATTTTTATTCAAATCAAAAATTTGCTCTGGAGTTAATTTCAAGCCCATTTTTTTCATAGTCTCGTAATTTTGTTTCAACAAAAGTGCGAGCCACATTCCTTCGTCAGCTTTTACTGCAAAATTTAAAATTGCAAAAGTGACTAATAATAAAATTTTTTTTCTCATTTTTTCCTTTTTAAAAAAGAACAATTAAATAAAAAAAATTAATAAAAAAAATTTTTTTTTTAATAAAAAACTCTTGCGATTTTGAAAAAAAATTTTTTATATAAAATATAAAAATCTCTTGATAATTTTGATAATTTTGATTTTTTTATATTTTTGCAAAAATATAATTTAATTTTTTATGGCATTTGATTTTCACAAAGACAGAAATAAATATTTCTATTTACAATATAATAATTCTCGCGATTATATTTTGCCTTTTATTCAAAAATATAAAAAAATAAAATCTAAAGAAAAAGTTTTGGAAATTGGTTGTAGAGACGGTGGAGTTTTAAAACCTTTTATTGATTTATCTTGTGAATGTTTTGGAGTAGACTTATCCAAAAAACATATAAGCGATGCAAAAAAAATTTATGAAAAAGAAATTAAAAATAATCAAGTTCATTTTTTTGTGCAGGATATTTACGATTTTATAAATGAAAATAAGGATAAAGAGAAATTTGATATAATTATTTTAAAAGATGTTATTGAGCATATTTTTGACCATAAAAAGTTAATTCAAAATAATTTTATTTATTTTTATTTGATAAAAAATGACCCCTCTTTTTTATTTTTGAAAGACACTAAAAATACAAAAATTACACCATCTATTTTTGAAAAAATAATAAAAAAAGAAAATTTCGAAATTTTATATAGAGATATGTATTTTATTAGTCCTATGTATAAGTATAAATTTGGCTTAAAACCACGTAAATTGTGGAAATTATTAGAAAATATTCCATATTTAAGAAATTTTTTTACAACAACTTGTGATTATTTAATAAAAATTAAATAAAAAAATGTTTTTTTATTTAATTTCTAATTATGAATTAAATATTTAATTCATAATTATTTATTGAAAATAATACAAAAATAAAATTATAATTGGCATAATTTTTAATGTAATTTCAATAAAATTATTTATTTTTGTAGTAAAAAAAATTTTATGAAAATCAAAATCAGCAATAAAATTATTGGTATTTCCATAGTATTTGTTATAATTTTATTTATTAACTTTACACTTTTATTAGTAAGCTTACAAAAACAAAACGAATTTACTTATTTAATTGATTTTGCAGCTAGACAAAGAATGCTAACTCAAAGTATTTCAAAAAATATATTCCTACTAACTTTCAATGAAAATTTAAACATAAAAGAAACAAAAAATATAGAAAAAGATTTAACTAATTCTATGAATTTATATAATTTAACTTTAAAATCATTTTTATATGGTGGAGAACTTTCTAAAAACGAAGGAAATATAAAAATAAAAATAAAAAATATAAAAGATAAAAGTCCGTCTGTAGAAAAAAATTTTTTATTCTGGTCAGAATTTAGAAGGAATATATATAATATAATTATAAAAGATAGCAAAGAAGCAAAAAAATTTGTTTTAGAAAATAATTATAAACTATTACTTGCTTCAGAAAAAATTGTTTTCGAACTTCACGAGACAGAAAATAATGAAATGGAAAACATTAAAAATATACAATATGCAATTACTTCTTTTATTGTAATGTTTTTTATGTTTATTATTTGGTTTGGACAAAACTTTGATTCAAATTTAAAAGAAATTTCAAAATTTATAAAAAATATTTCAAAAGGCAAATTACAAAATGAAATAAATTTTTATAGAAATGATGACATTGAAGATTTGAAAAATGAATTTTTAAATATGCAAATATCTTTAAGAAGAAAAGTTACACAAGCGAAAAAAATCGGTCAAGGAGATTACGATGAACAAATTACAGTAAAATCATCAGAAGATGAACTCGGAATTGCTTTTAAAGATATAACAAATTCTTTAGAAAAAATTACAGAGGAAAATAATAAACAAAATTGGATAAAAACTGGACAAAATGAATTAAATGAAAAAATGCGAGGTGAACAAAAAACTAAGGAACTTGCTAATAATGTTTTAACTTATTTATGTAATTATTTTGAAATACAAATTGGTGCTTTATATGTTAGAGAATTAAATAGCAAATCTTTAAAATTAGCTTCCACTTACGCATTTGTGGCAACAAATGAACAAAAAAACATTCAAATAGAATTTGGTGAAGGATTAGTTGGAGAGTCTGCTTTGAAAAATGAAATTATTTTATATAAAAACATTCCAAATGATTATATAAAAATATCTTCTGGTTTAGGTGAAATTTCTCCAAAAAATATTTTAATAATTCCTTTTTCTTTTCAAGCTGATGTTATGGGAGTTTTAGAACTTGCAACAGCTAATATTCTTGAAAAGCATAAAATTAATTTTTTCTATCAAACGGCAGAAAGTATAGCAGTAGCATTTCATTCGATACGTGTCAGAGAAACTATGCAAGACCTTTTAGAGCATACAAAAAGACAAAAAGAAGAAGCAGAAATTACCGCAATACAACTAAATGAAAGTCAGGAAGAAATGAGAGCAACAAATGAAGAACTTGGAGAACAAACAAAAGCATTAAGAAGTTCCGAAAGAAATTTGCGTCGTAAACAGGCAGAATTGCAAATTATAAATAAGGAATTTCAAAGAGCAAAAGAAAATGCAGAAGCAGCAACACGTTCTAAATCTATATTTCTTGCAAATATGTCTCATGAAATTAGAACTCCTATGAATGGTATTATAGGAAAAGCTGGACAAATTGAACTGGAAAATATAAATTTTGATATAAGATTCCAAATAGAAGAAATTATTAAACTTTTAACTTTAAAGACAGAAGAAAAAAAATTAAAACTTTTTACAAAAATAGATAAAAATATTCCTAAAATTTTAAATGGTGATACAGTAAGATTAAAACAAATAATTATTAATTTAACGAATAACGCTATTAAATTTACAGAAAAAGGGTCTATAAACATAGATGTTCTTATGAAAGAAGAAAATAATAAAAAAGTAAAATTATTATTTGCTGTTACTGATACAGGAATAGGTATTTCTAAAGATGGATTAAAAAAATTATTCCGCTCGTTCTCTCAAACTGATGCTTCTACAACAAGAAAATACGGTGGAACTGGTCTTGGTTTAACTATTTCTAAAAAATTAGCAGAATTAATGGGAGGAGAAATTGGTGTAGAAAGCAAAATAGGAAAAGGCTCTAAATTTTGGTTTACAATAGTTTTTAATATTGGTAAATTGCAATTTTTAATTTGAAAAGATTAGGACATAAAACAGATATTGCAGAAAACGGAAAAATTGCTGTGGAAAAGTTCCAAAAAAAACATTACGACCTTATTTTAATGGACATTCAAATGCCGGAATTAGATGGCATGGAAGCAACAAAAAAAATAAGAGAAATAGAAAAAAAATCAAAAATCAAAAAAAATCCAATTTCAATAATTGCAATGACAGCAAATGCTCTGAAAGGAGATAAAGAAAATTTCTTATCAAAAGGAATGGACGATTATATTAGTAAACCTTTTAAACCAAAAGAATTAGCTGATTTATTAAATGAAATTTCTAAAAAATTAATATTGAATAATTAAAAAAAAATTTTTTCCAAAAATGTCCAAAATTTTAATATTTTTTAATTTTAAAATAAAAAAAAATTTTTTCCAAAAATGTCCAAAATTTTAATATTTTTTAATTTTAAAATAAAAAAAATTTTTTCCAAAAACGTCCAAAATTTTAATAATTTTTAATTTTAAAATAAAAAAAATTTTTCTCAAAAATCGTCCAAAATTTTAATATTTTTTAATTTTAAAATAAAAAAAATTTTTTCTCAAAAATGTCCAAAATTTTAATATTTTTTTTTTTTTAATCAAAAAAAATTTTTCCATGAAACGCAATTTTTTTATGATTTTTTATAATTAAAAAAAATTTTTTCAAAAAATGTCCAAAATTTTAATATTTTTTAATTTTAAAATAAAAAAAATTTTTTCTCAAAAATGTCCAAAATTTTAATATTTTTTAATTTTAAAATAAAAAAAATTTTTTCCAAAAACGTCCAAAATTTTAATAATTTTTAATTTTAAAATAAATTTTAATTTTAAAATAAAAAAAATTTTTTCCAAAAACGTCCAAAATTTTAATAATTTTTAATTTTAAAATAAAAAAAAAAATTTTTCCAAAATGTCCAAAATTTTAATATTTTTTAATTTTAAAATAAAAAAAAATTTTTTCAAAAAATGTCCAAAATTTTAATATTTTTTAATTTTAAAATAAAAAAAAATTTTTTCCAAAAACGTCCAAAATTTTAATATTTTTTAATTTTAAAATAAATTTTAATATTTTTTAATTTTAAAATAAAAAAAAATTTTTTCCAAAAACGTCCAAAATTTTAATATTTTTTAATTTTAAAATAAAAAAAATTTTTTTCAAAAAATGTCCAAAATTTTAATATTTTTTAATTTTAAAATAAAAAAAAATTTTTTCCAAAAACGTCCAAAATTTTAATATTTTTTAATTTTAAAATATTTTTAATTTTAAAATAAAAAAAAATTTTTTCCAAAAACGTCCAAAATTTTAATATTTTTTAATTTTAAAATAAAAAAAAATTTTCTCAAAAATGTCCAAAATTTTAATATTTTTTAATTTTAAAATAAAAAAAATTTTTTCCAAAAACGTCCAAAATTTTAATAATTTTTAATTTTAAAATAAAAAAATAAAAAAAATTTTTTCCAAAAACGTCCAAAATTTTAATAATTTTTAATTTTAAAATAAAAAAAAAATTTTTTCCAAAATGTCCAAAATTTTAATATTTTTTAATTTTAAAATAAAAAAAATTTTTCTCAAAAATCGTCCAAAATTTTAATATTTTTTAATTTTAAAATAAAAAAAATTAAAATCGTCCAAAATTTTAATATTTTTTAATTTTAAAATAAAAAAAATTTTTTCAAAAAATGTCCAAAATTTTAATAATTTTTAATTTTAAAATAAAAAAATTTTTTTTCAAAAATCGTCCAAAATTTAACAATTTTAAATAAAAAAATTTGAATTTTTTATTCAATCAATTTCTTTTGCCATCAACAAAAACTACAATAAAGGCATTTTTAAAATCAGATTTTCTAAGTTTCCGCATAAATTTTTTTGCTTTTTCTAAATTAGTAAATTCTCCTACAGTATATTTATATAAGTTTTTATGAAAATAACGAAATATTTTCCAATATCCAAATAAATTATCATTTTCATTAATTTTCTTTTTAGAACTTAGAATTTGTATTCTATAAACGATTTTTTTTTTTCTAAAAAATTCTTCGAGACTTTCTTTTTCCAGCGAATCTTTTATAAAATGATTTTCTATCCTTGTATATTTTTTTTTTGCTTCATCTATCCAGCAAGAATTAAAATGCCACCATTCTTTTCTAATGCTGTAAAAACCAGCTTTTTGCATAGTTCTTCTTAATAAAAGCCTATTATCAATTTGTTTCTGACTTAATTTTCCTTCTTTTAAAAATCGTTTTTCTTTACAAGGCTGAGATAATTCGCCAAAAAAATCAAATTCTGTTCCCATATCTAATTTTTTACCATTTTTATAAACTATAGTTAAATCAACAGCAGCACCGTAATTATGAACAGAAAAAGAATTTGGATGTACCAAATATTTCCTTTTTTCTTCCGTAGGTAATTCACACATTTCCCACATAAAACGTTGAATACTTACCGGACGAACAGCATCATAAACAAGCAAACTATATTCAGGAAATTTTTTTTTCAAAATTTTTTGAGCATTTTTTAATTTCTCAGCAACATCTTTTTGTAAATAACATTTCCTAAAATCTCCGTACATATCAGTGCCAAGAAAATTATCGTCTGTAGAATATCTCAGAAAAATTTTGATGGTACTATCTACATTCCATAGATCTACCATTCCACTTTTAATTAAAATTTTTTCAAATCCAGATAATTTTCCATTCTGAGAATGAATTTTGAAAACTTGAAAAAATAAGCAAAAAATGAAAAAAAATTTCATAAATTAATTTTTTAAAATTGTTTTAAAAAACGAATATCATTTTCAAAAAGCAAACGAATATCTTTAATTTGATATTTTGTCATTGCAATTCTTTCTATTCCCATACCAAAAGCAAAACCTGTATATTTTTTACTATCTATTTTACAATTTTCCAAAACATTTGGGTCAACCATTCCGCAACCAAGAATCTCTAACCAACCTGTATATTTACAAACATTACAACCTTTTCCTTCACAAATGGAACAAGTTACATCTACTTCTGCAGAAGGTTCGGTAAAAGGAAAATAAGAAGGACGAAGACGAATCTCTGTTTTTTCGCCAAAAAACTCTTTTGCAAAATAAAGAAGAGTCTGTTTTAAATCAGCAAAAGAAACATTTTCAGCAATATAAAGACCTTCAACCTGATGAAAAATACAATGTGAACGTGCGGAAATTGCTTCATTCCTAAAAACACGTCCGGGCGAAACAGTACGTATCGGAGGTCTATTATTTTCCATCATACGAGATTGAACAGAAGAAGTATGTGTGCGAAGCAAAATATCTGGATTTTTTTCTATAAAAAAAGTATCTTGCATATCGCGTGCTGGATGTTCTTTTGGGAAATTTAAAGAAGAAAAAACATGCCAATCATCTTCAATTTCTGGACCATCAGAAACAGTAAAACCAAGCCTATTAAAAATATTCAAAATTTCATTTTGAATAATAGAAACAGGATGTCTTGAACCAAAAAAATTTGTAGATTCTAAACTTAAATCTATTTTTTTTTCTTCCGATACATTTTTATTTTTTAAATTATTTTTTAAAAATTTTATTTTTGCAGATGCTTGATTTTTTAATTCATTAAGAATTTTACCTACTTCTCTTTTTTCTTCCGAAGGAATTTTTTTAAATTCATCAAAAAGTTCTGTTATATGACCTTTTTTACTAAGAAATTTAATCCTAAAATTCTCAATCTCTTCTTTATGATCACTTTTAAACTTATCAATTTTACCTAATAAATTAAATATTTTTTTTTTCATTTTTTATTTATTTTATGCAAATTTAAAAAAAATTTAAATTAAAAAAAAATGAAAATATTTTTAACAATATTATTTATAATTTTTTTCTTTATTTCGTTATTTTCACAAGACGAACAATATGAAATTGATTCTTTAAAAAACCTTTTAAAAAAAGAAAATAATGATTCCTTAAAATTTGATATTACAATTAAATTATTCAATAAATTTAATGAAAAAAACGATACTTCCATATCTTATGAATATTTAAAAAAAGCAAAAAATTATATTAATATTAAAGATAAAAATATTTTAATTTATAGATATTCCAACATTTCAAATATATATAGAAAATTAAACAAATTTGATTCTATAATATTTTATTATAAAAAAATTGCAGATATTTTTAAAGAGCAAAAAAAATATGAGAAATATATTAATTATATGAACTGGGCTGGATATTATTATACATATCTCGGAGAAGACGATAAATCTGTTGAAATTTTACTTGACAATTTAAGGTTTTCAGAAAAAAATAAAATTTCAAAACAAATTTCGAGAATTTACATGTTTCTTGCTTTTGGGATGAGAAGAACAAATCAAGAAAAAGCGAAAGAATATTTTGAATTATCTTTAAAAAATGAGAAAGATACTATGTCATCAACTTATTTTACAAGTTTAAATGAATTAGGAAATATTTATAATTCAAAAAATAATTTTCAAAAAGCAATTCATTATTATGAACGCTCTTTGAAAATTAAAGAAATTTTAAAAGACGGTTCTATTGTATATTCTTATAATGACTTAGCAACATTATATCACAGATTTGGAGATTTAGAAAAAGCAGCTTTTTATATGGAAAAAACTATTCCATTAAGAGAAAAAACATCAAGTAAATATGAAATATGTTTTGGATATATTAATCTCAGCAGTGTATATATAGAAATGGGTAAATTTAATAAAGCTAAAATTTTTCTTGATAAAAGCCTCAAACTTGCAGAAGAATTAAAAATGAATACTTTATATAAAAATCTTTATAATGCTTTTTATAGTTTTTATAGAAAAAAGAAAGATTTTAAAAATGCACTAGAAAATTTCGAAAAAACAATCTTTTATAAAGATTCTATAAAAAAAGAAGAATCAGTAAGTAAAATTGCCGAATTAGATAAAAAATATAAAACAGAAAAAAAAGAAGCAGAAATAAAATTGCTTCAAAAAGATAAGGAAAAAAATAATGCAATAATTCAAAAACAAAAAATTCTTGTATTTTCTATTATTATTTTTTTAATTTTAATGATAATACTTGTATTTATTTTTTTCAAAAGCAAAGAAAAACAAAAAAAAGCAAATGAAATTCTTTTCGAAAGAAATGCAGAAATTAATCAACAAAAAGAAGAAATACAAGTTCAAGCAGAACATCTTAAAGACGCAAATAATGCAATAACAAAACAAAAAAATAAAATAGAAGAAAGTCATAAACAAATACGAGACAGTATAAATTATGCCAGCCGAATACAAAATGCAATTATGCCTAATATGAATTTATTCGAAGATAATTTTTCCGAATATTTTATAATGTTTAAACCAAAAGATATAGTTAGCGGAGATTTTTATTGGGCAAAAAAAATTAATGAATATTTAATATTTGTTGCAGCGGATTGCACTGGACACGGAATTCCCGGAGCATTTGTAAGTATGCTTGGAGTTTCTTTACTAAATGAAATTGTTAGAAAAAAAGAAATAAAAAAATCTAATCAGATTTTGAACGAGCTAAGAAAAGAAATTAAAATTTCTCTAAGACAAGATGAAAACGAAATAAAAGATGGTATGGATTTAGCACTTTGTATAATTAATACAAAAAAAAATGAATTGCAATTTTCTGGTGCTAATAATCCACTTTATCTTTTTAGAAATAATGAACTCATTGAATTTAAAGGAGATAGACAACCAATTGGAATTTACCGTAAAGAAAAAGATTTTACAAATCACGTTTTTCAATTGGAAAAAAATGATTTACTTTATATGTTTTCTGACGGTTATTTAGACCAATTTGGTGGTAAAAGAGGGAGAAAATTTATGAGGAAACAATTTAAAGAAGTTTTGCATAAAAATCAAAATAGAACTATGATAGAACAAAAAAATATTTTAAATGAAACTTTTGAAAACTGGAAAAAAAATCGAGAGCAAATCGATGACGTGCTTGTTATTGGTGTAAAAATTTAAAAATTTTGGTTTTTTTTAATTCAAAAAAAATAAAAAATTTTTTTTTGAAAAAAACGCCAAAATTTTAATGATTTTAAATTATTTAAAAAAAAATTTTTTTTGAAAAAACGCTAAAATTTTATGAATTTTAATTTTAAAATTCATAAAAAATACGCCAAAATTTTAATGTTTTTTAATTTTTGATTAAAAAATATTTTTTCAAAAAAAGTAAAAATTTTAATATTTTTAAAATCAAAATAAAAAAAAATTTTTTTCAAAAAAACGCCAATATTTTACGAATTTTGGATTTTGTATATGTGGAATTTTTTTTTCAGAAAACGTCAATTTTTTTAATAAAAAATTTTTTTAGAAAAATTCCATTTTTTTAATCTTATTAAATTAATTTTTCATAATTTTAAAGTTCAAAAAAAAAAATTTTTTATGAAGAATAAAGATTTTAAAAAAATTATTTCTTGTGGTATTCCGAAAGAATTACCTCAATTAAAAATTTATGATGAAAATGTCAATCACGCTCCAAAACGTAAAGACATTTTAAATAATGAAGAAAAAAAACTTGCTGTAAGAAATGCTTTACGATATTTTGAAAAAAAACATCATAAAATTCTTGCTGTGGAATTTGCGGAAGAATTAGAAAAATATGGAAGAATTTATATGCATCGTTTTCGTCCAAATTATGAAATAAAAGCAAGACATATAAATTGTTTTCCGCATAAAACCAAACAAGCATCAGCAATAATGCTAATGATTTCTAATAATTTAGATAAAAATGTTGCTCAGCATCCACATGAATTAATTACTTATGGAGGAAATGGTGCTGTTTTTCAAAACTGGGCTCAATATCTTTTAACGATGAAATATTTGTCAGAAATGACAGATGAGCAAACTTTAGCAGTTTATTCTGGACATCCTATGGGTTTATATCCTTCTCATAAAGATGCTCCAAGAGTCGTTGTTACTAATGGTATGATGATACCAAACTACTCTAAACCAGATGATTGGGAAAAATTTAATGCCATTGGAGTTACACAATACGGTCAAATGACTGCAGGTTCATATATGTACATAGGACCACAAGGAATAGTTCACGGAACAACAATAACAGTTTTAAATGCTGGTCGTAGAATTTTAAAAAAAGATGAAAAAGATCTTTCTGGGAAAATTTTTGTTACTTCTGGACTCGGTGGAATGTCTGGTGCTCAGCCAAAAGCAACAGTAATTGCGGGAGCAATTTGTGTCGTTGCCGAAATAAACCCAAAAGCAACAAAAACAAGACATACCCAAAAATGGGTTGATGAAGTTTTTACTGATTTAGACAAAATTATTTATAGAATAAGAAAAGCAAAAAAAAATAAAGAAAAAGTTTCCATTGCTTATGGAAGAATCTAATAAAATGATGGTAAAAAACCCTAATTTATTCAAGGAAAAAGTAGAAGAAAGTTTAAGAAGACATACAAAAGCAATAAATGAATTGACAAAAAACGGTATGTTTTTTTGGGATTATGGAAATGCTTTTATGTTAGAAGCGTCAAGAGCTGGTGCAGATATTTTGAACGAAAAAGGAGATTTTAAATATAAATCTTACGTTCAGGATATTATGGGACCTATGTTTTTTGATTACGGTTTTGGTCCTTTTAGATGGGTTTGCACTTCAAATGACGAAAAAGACTTAGAAATTTCTGATAATATTGCAATGAATGTTTTGAAAGAAATTTCAAAAAATGCACCAAAAGAAATTCTTGGACAATTAGAAGATAATATTTTATGGATAAAGGAAGCTGGAAATAATAAAATGGTTGTTGGTTCACAAGCAAGAATTTTATATGCTGATTGTGAAGGTAGGACAAAAATTGCCGAAGCTTTTAATAAAGCAATAAAAGAAAATTTAATTTCTGCTCCTATAGTTCTTGGAAGAGATCATCACGATGTTTCTGGCACAGATTCTCCTTATCGTGAAACTTCAAATATTTATGATGGTTCTATGTTTACAGCAGATATGGCAATTCAAAATGTCATCGGAGATGCCGCAAGAGGTGCAACTTGGGTTTCCATTCACAACGGCGGTGGAGTAGGATGGGGCGAAGTTATAAATGGTGGTTTCGGAATGCTATTAGATGGCTCAAAAGATAGCGATAGAAGATTAAAAATGATGTTAAACTGGGACGTAAATAATGGAATTTCCCGAAGAAGCTGGGCAAGAAATAAAGAAGCAATTTTTGCTATAAAAAGAGAAATGAAAAATAATGATAAATTAAAAGTTACTATTCCGAATTTTGTAGATAACGAAATTATAGATGAAATATATAAATCATAAATAAAAATTTTATTGCATAAAATTAATTTATGCAATAAAAAAATCATTTTTTAAATTTTAAAACCAATTACTAAAATATCATCAACTTGTCTATATTTATCTCTCATCCATTTTTTTAAAACATTGTTTAAAATTTCTTTTTGTTCATCCATATCTTTTTTATGGATTTTTAATAATAATTCAAGAAACCTTTTAATTAAAAATTTTCTTCTTTTTTCTCCTCCTATTTGGTCTGGAAAACCATCTGAGAATATATAAAAAGTAGTTTCTTTTTCTATATTTATAATATGTTTTTTAAAAATTCTATCTTTTTCTTTTTGAAAACCTCCTATTGCAAATTTATCTCCTCTTATTCTATAAATTTTTTCATCTTGTATATAAACAAGAGGATTTTTTGCTCCGGAAAAGATGAGTGTTTTTTTTTCTTTATCCACTAGGCATAAACTCATATCCATACCATCTCTATTATTTGTCCTATTTTGCTGCAAAGATGTTTTTACTCCTTCGTGTAATTCTTTCAAAATCTTATCTGGTTCAAAAATTTTTTTCGCAACAATTTGATTTAAAAGATTTAAACCTATCATAGACATAAAAGCTCCGGGAACTCCATGTCCAGTACAATCAACTGCTGAAATAAGAAATTTACTATTTTTGTTATTATTTTCCTTCTCTTTTTGTGCATCAGAAAACCAATAAAAATCACCACTAACAATATCTCTTGGTTTAAAAAAAATAAAAGATTTTTCTAAAAAATCTTCTAAAGAAGAAGTTTTTGGAAGCATTGCTTTTTGAATTTTTTGAGCATAATTTATACTATCTGTAATTCCTTTATTCTTTTTTTCTATGCTATTTTTTTGCTCTTCTATTTTTAAATTTTGATTTCTTATCTCTTTATTTTTACTTGTGAGATTTTCATTTTCTTTCTTTCGTTCCTTAGAGCGTTTATACAATTCGTACCATACGATTCTTCTCAGATATTGCTTTTTTTAATTCTTTATCTTTATTTAAATTATCTATTGCTTTCTGTTTTAAAATATTTTCTAAATTTATTTTTATAATAGAATCTTCTTTTAAAATTAGATTCTTTTTTTGATTTGAAATTTCTTCTTGTTTTTCTATATTTTCCTTTTTTGCAATTTGAATTTTCGTTTCTACTTTTTTTAATTCTTTATTCAATTTTTTTTTAAATAAAACTTCTCTTTCTTCAAAATCTTTTTTTTGCAAAAAACGTTCATAAACTAAAAAATGGTCAAAATATTCATAAGATTTATTTTTATTTCCTATTAGTTCGTGATTTTGAGAAAGAAGACTATAACAACTACGAAGATATTTATTTGCATTTAAATTTTTTGCAATTATTAATGCTTCTTCCAGAACTTTTATTGCTTTTTTTGGTTTTTCCAGACTTGTTAAAACTGTTGCAATATCTATTAAACCTTTTGCTATTTCATCTTTAATTCCTATATCTTGCCTAATTTTTAAACTTTTTTTAAAATAATCTAAAGATTTATTTAATTGGTTTAAATCAGAATACATCGTTCCAAGGTTACTATAAATTAATTTTATAGCATTTGTATTTCCAATTTCTTTATTTATTATTAAAGATTTTTCAAAATATTTTAAAGCGATATCAAAATTCTCTGTATCCCAATATATAAAAGCAATTTTATTAAGATTATTAGCAACTTGATTTTTTTTATTTTCTTTTTTTAATTTTACAACTAATTTTTCATATTTATTTATCCTATTTTTTTGCTCTTTAGAAATTGGATTTTTTTCCTGAGATTTAAAATCCTTTATTTCAAATAAAATAAATATTAATAATAAAAAATAAAATTTCTTCATTTAAAAATGTTTTTTTACAAAAATTGCAATTTTTTTTTAGTTCAAAAATTTTATTTTTTAATAAAAATTTTTTTTTCGAAAAACGATAAATTTTTAACATTTTTTATAATTAAAAAAAAAAATTTTTTCAAAAAAACGATAAATTTTTAATATTTTTTATAATTAAAAAAATTTTTTTCAAAAAACGATAAATTTTTAACATTTTTTATAATTTAAAAAAAAAAATTTTTTTCAAAAAACGATAAATTTTTAACATTTTTTATAATTTAAAAAAATTTTTTCAAAAAACGATAAATTTTTAACATTTTTTATAATTTAAAAAAAAATTTTTTTTCAAAAAACGATAAATTTTTAACATTTTTTATAATTAAAAAAAAAATTTTTTTCAAAAAACGATAAATTTTTAACATTTTTTATAATTTAAAAAAAAATTTTTTTTCAAAAAACGATAAATTTTTAACATTTTTTATAATTAAAAAAAATTTTTTCAAAAAAACGATAAATTTTTAACTTTTTTATAATTTAAAAAAAAAATTTTTTCAAAAAACGATAAATTTTTAACATTTTTTATAATTTAAAAAAAAATTTTTTTTCAAAAAACGATAAATTTTTAATATTTTTTTTAATTTAAAAAAAAATTTTTTCCAAAAAACGATAAATTTTTAATATTTTTTTTTTAATTTGAAAGCATAAAAATTTTGGCATTTTTTCAAAAAAAAATTATTTTTTTATTCTACTTAATCTTAAAATAATTCCAAAAGCTACACTTGTAAATAATAAAGACGTTCCTCCCATACTAATAAAAGGCAAAGGTTGACCTGTTACAGGAATTAAATTTACTGCAACTGCCATATTTGATAATGCTTGAAAAACTAAACTAATTGTTAAGCCCATAGATAAAAACGATGGAAAAGTTCTTGTGCTTTCTTTTACAATTATTCCTGTTCTGAAAAATAAAAATAAATATAAAAATAGAATTATTATTCCTCCAAATAAACCATATTCCTCTAAAATAATTGCATAAATAAAATCAGAATATGGATGTGGTAAAAAATTTCTTTGTGTACTATTTCCTGGAAATTTCCCAAAAAATCCACCTGTTGCAATTGCAATTTTTGACTGTTCAACTTGATAATTTGTTTTACTATCTTCTGATAAATAATTTTCTATTCTTTTTTCCCAAGTTTCTACACGAAAAATTTTTGGAAATTGCATAGCAATAAAAACAAAAAATATAAAAGCAATCAAAAGAACAAAAAGCGAACTTAAAATATAAGAAGTCCGAACTCGTCCAATAAAAAGTAAAATTAAAACATTAATAAATAAAATTATTGCAGTTGAAAAATTTGCAGGTAAAATTAAAAAAGTAATAAAAAATATCGGAATAATTATTGAGAAAAATTCATTTTTATTAATTTTCCTATTGTCTTTTCTTTTTGATAAAAAACGAGCAACATAAATAATTAAAGCAAATTTTGCCAAATCAGAAGTTTGAAAACTCAAACCAATAATAGGCAAAGTTAACCATCTTGAAGCTTGATTAATATTTTCTCCAAGAAATAAAGTTAAAATTAAAAGCGGAAAAGATAGGTATAAAATAAAAGGCGAAATTCCCCAGAAATAACGATAAGGCATTAAATGTATAATATAAGTTATACAAAGTCCGAAAATTAAAAAAAAAGTGTGTTTAAAAAAATAATAGCTTGTATCTCCACCTTGATATTTATAAGCAAGAGTTCCTGATGCGCTGTAAACCGCTAAAAGCGAAAAAATAGAAATAATTAAAATTACTATCCAAATGACAATATCACCTTTAAAATATTTTATAACTTTTCTTTTCAAGAAATTAAAAATAAAAAAAATTTTTTCAAAAATAATATTTTTTTTATTTTTTGCAAAAAAATTATTTATAATTACAAGATGAAATTTCTTATTTTATATATTTTATTTTTTATTAAAATAAATTTTCTTTTTGCGCAAAAAGAAGATAAAGTTATTATTCCCACAAAATATGGCAATTTTTCTTTTAGAGGACAAGTTTTTTCTCACGGAAGCAATTATTTACTTATTGGTTTGGGTGGAGTTTTCGATAAAGAAAGAAAAATGACACAAATATCTGGTCGTGTTGCTTATCATATTCGCCTAAAAAATTATCATTTTCAAATGGCATATCACACTAATAGCGATGAATGGTTTTTAAACCGTTCTTTCCAAACTTTACACGAAATTCGTTTTGGAACAGGTATAAGAAAAGACGAGTGGAAAAAAGATATGGCAATTTTTATTGGACCATCTTTGTCTTATGGAGACGCATTTATGAAAGTAAATGATAAAGAAGATTTTTATCATTTCTCAACTTTGGGCGCTTACATAGATTTACAATTTACAAGAAAATATATTTATGACATTGGATTAGGAACTTCTGTTTTTGCATCTTTTAATAAATATTATACAATTTATGGCATAGATTTGCACATTTATTTTTCCGCTGCCTACAAAAAAAAATCAAGAAATGTAATGTAAAATACATCTTTTTAGAATTCTATATAGCCATCAGGAATTCTAAAAATAGATTTTTCCAATAATTTTTTTTCTATTTTATCTATTTTTATAATATTCTTTTTTTCTTTTAATATGGTATATTCTTCAATTTGTAAAGGAAATGTATTTTCAACATCTGGAATTTTTAGAAAAAATGTCAGATGGTCTTCATTTCTATTAATTAATTTCAAAATTCTTTCAAAATAAGGATAAAAATCAGATGTAACCCAATAAGCAATTTCAATATCTTTTATTTTGTTTTTAACTCTCCATTGACGACAATTATAATTTTTAATCTTTTTTATTGTTTGTGTTTTATTAATAATAAAATTTGTATCAATACTTTTTTCGTAGGGTTTTTGCTTTATTTTCGTAAACATTTTTCTCGAATGACTCAAAGCAATTAAACTGTTTAATTTCAAATTTATTAAAAGAGTTCTCTCCTCACAATTTTCCTTTTTTTCGTCCACTCTAATTAATTGATTTTTAAAATAAAAAATAAGATAAGAAGTATCAATAAAATTTTCTTTTTTCATAGAAATAATACCTTCAAAATTTTGAGAAGACATAAAAAAACTATTTAACAAAATTAAAGATATCAGAATTTTCTTTTTCATAATTTATTTTTTTGCAAAGTTATTAAATTTTTTATTTTAATGCAAATTTAATGCAAATTCAAATGTATAATAGTTATAATTTAGGGAAAATTGGAGAAAATATTGCAAAAAAATTTTTGCAAAAAAAATCTTATGAAATTTTGGAAACAAATTTTTTTTATAAAAAAAATGAAATTGATATTATTGCAAAATATCAAAATTTATTAATTGTAGTAGAGGTTAAAATTAGGAAAACAAATTTTTTTGGAGAACCATACTTATCAGTAGATTTGAAGAAACAAAAAAAAATTATAAAAGTAACAAATTTTTATATCATTGAAAAAAATATAGATTTAGAAGTTCGTTTTGATATAATTTCTATAGTTGGAAATAAAAAAATATATAAAATAGAACATATAAAAAATGCTTTTTATCCAACAAATTTTTAAAAAAAATTTTATTTAAAAATTTGTTTTATAGAAATTCCCTTAATTTTTTTTTTATAAGTATTTTTTTTAATTTGAAATTCATAAAAAAATTGGTTTTTTTAATAAAAAATTTTTTTTTTTATAATTTTGATTTTATTTTAAATAAAATTTTTAAATGGAAAATGATAAAATTGACATAAGAAACAATAATAGTTTAAAATTAGAAAAAGATTTTGAACAAAAAATTAGACCAATAAATTTTAAAGATTTTAGAGGACAAAATAGAATTTTAGAAAATTTAAAAATATTTGACGGACCTCCGGGTTTAGGAAAAACAACTTTATCTCATATTATATCAAATGAATTAGATGTTAATGTCAAAACGACATCTGGACCAGTTTTAGAAAAAGCTGGCGATTTAGCCGGTTTATTAACAAATTTGGAAGAAAAAGACATTTTATTTATAGATGAAATTCATCGTTTAAGTCCAGTTATAGAAGAATATTTATATTCTGCTATGGAAGATTTTACTATAGATATTATGATAGATAAAGGAGCAAGTGCCAAAAGCATACAATTAAAATTAAATCCATTCACTTTAATTGGTGCAACAACTCGCTCAGGTTTATTAACAAGTCCGCTGCGAGCAAGATTCGGAATAACTTTATTATTAGAAGTTTACAACAAAGAAATTCTATGTGAAATAGTAAAACGCTCGGCAAAAATTTTAAAAATTCCAATAGAAGAAAAAGCAGCTTTTGAAATAGCAAGACGAAGTAGAGGTACTCCACGAATAGCAAATGCACTTCTAAGAAGAGTAAGAGATTTTGCTCAAATAAAAGGAAACGGAAAAATAGATTTAGAAATTTCTTTATTTTCTTTGAAAGCATTAAACATAGATATTTTCGGATTAGATGAAATGGATAATAAAATTATATCTGTTATTTTAAATAAATTTCAATCTGGCCCAGTTGGTTTAAGCACACTTGCGAGGAAGAGAAATAACAAAATTGGCAAAAGAACATTTCTTAAAAAATGAAAAAGATTTATTTTTTTAATAAAAAAATGTACAATTTTTGAAAAATATTTTTTTAATTTAAAAAAAAATATATGGAAAAATCAATATTTAATGAACTAAATGATTTAATTTTTATAATTACAAAAAAAAATCATAAGATTTTAAATGTTAATAATGCTGTATTAAAGACTTTAAATTATGATAAAAAAGATTTAATTAAACATAATATTATAAATTTTCTTCACAGAAAACATTGTTTCTTTTTTAAAGAAAAAATGTTTTCTGAGAAAAAAAAAATTTTTAACTTTATTAAAAAGAATAAAGAAAAAATTTTATGTGAAACAAAAATCATTAAACAAAATAATGAAATTATTTTAATTTGTAAAAATATTTCTGTTGAGAAATTTTTAGAAGAAAAGTTTATAAAAACTTTCCATACAGAAGCGAATATGGCAAGCATTACAAGAGTAAAAGATGGAAAAATACTTGATATAAATAAAACACTTCTTGATTTTATTGGATTTCAAAGAGAAGAAATCATTGGAAAAACAACTACGAAAATAAATATTTATGATAATCGGAAACAAAGAGAACTTTTAATTAAAGAATTAAAAGAAAAAGGAAATTTGAAAAATTTTGAGATAAAATTAAAATCAAAAAATGGTAAAATTGTTTACGGATTATTACATTCCGAAATTATAAAAATAGATGAAGAAGACTATTTTTTAACTGTAGTTAATGATATTACAGATAGAAAAAATGCCGAAGAAAAAATAGAAAGAGAATTAAAAAAGAACTTAGAGCAACAAAAATTTTTATCTAAAATTTCCTTAACTTTTAATTCTTTAGATAATTTTGAAATTAAAACTAAAAATGCACTAAATATACTTGGAAAACATACAGATGTTAGTAGAGTTTATATTTTTGAAGATGATAAAGGAGGAGAATTAACAAGTAATATTTTTGAATGGTGTAATAAGGATATTGAAAAACAAATTGATGATTTAAAAAATATTCCTTATAAAATAATTCCTTCATGGAGAAAAATGTTACTTGAACAAAAAATAGTTTTTACAGAAAATATACAAGAATTACCTGAAGATTTACGTGTAATTTTAGAACCACAAGAGATTAAATCTATAGTTGTTTTGCCTATTTATGTTTCTAAGAAGTATTTTGGTTTTATAGGTTTTGATGAATGTGTAAAATATCGTAATTGGACAAAAACAGAAATTGAATTGTTGCGTACAATTTCCAATATTATTTCTAATGCTTATGAAAGAAAAATTATTGAAAATTCTTTGCAAGAAAGTGAAGAAAAAACCACCGCAATTTTAGATGCTATTCCAGATTTATTATTTCATTTTAATAATGAAGGAAAATTTTTAGATTATAAAGTACCAAATGACGAAAATGTTTTATCAGTAGAACCAAATTTATTTTTAAATAAAAAAGTGTCTAAGGAAGTGGATTGGGTTTAAATTTGTGCAAATTATTTATTGATAAGAATAATGGAAAAATAGAAGTTAAAAGCAAAAAAAATGTGGGAAGTGAATTTATAATTACTTTACCTGCTTCTATTTCTTAAAATTATAAAAAAAAACGTCATTTTTGAAAAATTTTTTTTTATTTAATTTCAAATAAAATTATAAAAAAAATGTCATCTTGAATCTGTGCGGTGGTGTTTTCACCGAACAATTATTCATATTAAAAAATAAGCCATACGCAAAATTTATAATATTTTAAAAAATTAAAAAAATATTAAAATTTTGGCGTTTTTTGGAAAAATTTTTTTTAAATAAAATATTAAAATTTTGGCGTTTTTGGAAAAATTTTTTTTTAATTTTTTAAAAAATAATTTTACCATTTAAAATGACTTTTTCTACTAAGTTTGAACCAAAAGAATAAGGCATAAATTCAATGCTTGGAATTTCTTTTGTAATAAAAATATTTGCAATTTTCCCTTTTGTAATACTTCCCAACTTATCGCTCATTCCCATCGCATAAGCACCATTTAAAGTTACTGCATTAATAATTTCTTCTGTAATCATTTTAAATTTTATACAAGCAAGAGACATAATAAATTGCATATTTCCAGATGGAGAAGAACCCGGATTAAAATCAGAAGCCAAAGCAATAGCTAAACCAGAATCTATCATTTTTCTTGCGGGCGGATATTTCATTCCAAGAAAAAAAGCTGCTCCCGGTAATAAAGTTGGCATAGTTTGAGAATTTTTTAAAATCTCAATTTCTTCTTTTCCCGTAAATTCAAGATGGTCAACAGATAAAGCATTATGTTTCACGCCAACTTGTATGCCTCCGGAAAAATCTAATTCGTTTGCATGAATTTTTCCTCGTAAACCATATTTATTTCCGCATTCTAAAATTCTATCAGTTTCTTCTTCTGTAAAAAAACCTTTATCGCAAAATACATCTATATAATCTGCTAAATTTTCCTCCGCAACTTTTGGAATCATTTCATTAATTATAAGATCTACATATTCTTTTTGTCGTCCTTTATATTTTAAAGGGACAGCATGAGCACCAAGAAAAGTAGATTTTATAGAAATCGGCATATCTTTTTTTAATTCTTTTATTACCCTCAGCATTTTCAATTCATCTTTTAAAGACAAACCATAACCACTTTTTATTTCTACAGCACCAGTTCCTAATTTAATAATTTCATTAATTCTTTCGGAAGCATTTCTATACAATAAATTTTCAGATGTTTTATTTATCAGCCTAGAAGAATTTAAAATTCCACCTCCTCTTTTTGCTATTTCTTCGTAAGACAAACCTTTTATTTTATCTATATATTCTATCTCTCTACTTCCAGCGTAAACTAAATGCGTGTGCGAATCACAAAAAGATGGAAACACCATTTTGTTTTTTGCATTTATACTTTTCACATTTAAAGAAGTCATCTCTTCTATTTTTTCATTAGTATGAAAATCTCTCATTTTACCAAATGAATGGATTTTTTCATCTTTTATAAATAAAAAAGCATTATCTATATTTTCTAAAAAAGACATCTCTTTGCCAGAAACTTTTTCTATATTTTTCTCTTTTATAGAAACTAATTTTTTAATATTTAGTATTAAAATTTTATTTTTCATAAATTACATTTATTTTTTTTCAAAAGACGTATAAATTTTTAATTTTTTTATTTTAAATAAAAAAATTTTCACCTTACAATCAAAAAAACAAAATATTTTTTAAAATTTCACCGCAACTGCTATTGTTGCAATGCTGATTTTTGTGTTTTTCAATTTTGAAATGGTATTTACACATTCTATCATAGTAGAACCAGTAGTAATAACATCATCTATTAAAAGTATATGTTTGTTTTCTAATTCTTTAGTTCTCTTTCCTCTTTATTTTTTTTTGTTTGTGTTTCAGTATTTACAGAACGTACAACACTATTTATATTCATTTTTTTATTCATACTTTTAGAAATACCTTTTCCTATCCATTCGCTCTGATTGTAGCCTCTTGTTTTTTCTCTTTTTTTGTGAAGCGGAATTGGAATTATTAAATCTATACAAAAAAAATTTTTAGAATTAAATAAATATAAACCCATTTGTTTTCCAATTATTAAACCAATTTCTTTTTTTCCATTATATTTTAATTTATGAATTAATTTTTGTATAATGCTTTTTTTTGAAAAAAAAACATAAGAAGTTACATTTTCTATTTTACATTTTTCATTAAAAATTTGCTCTAAATAATTATTTTTTTCTTCGTGAAAATTCGTCAATGGCAATTTATATAAACATTCTAAACAAATACATTCTTCAGAAACAGAAAGATGTTTACCACAATTTAAACAAACTTCCGGATAAATTAAATAAAAAAAATCTGAAAAAAATTTTTTTAAGAAACCTAACATTTTTTTAAATTTTCAAAAATAATTTTTGCTGTCCTATCTGATGCTCCTGTTTCACCAATTTTTTCTTTTAAAATCTTATAATTTTTTAAAATTTCATCTCTTTTTTTAGAAAATAAAATCTTATCTAATTCTATTTTCAAAATTTCTTTTTTCATATTTTTTTGTAAAAGCTCTCTGATAATTTCTTCATTCATTACTATATTTACAAGAGAAAAATAAGGAATTTTAACTATGCTTTTTCCAATAATATAAGTCAAAAAACTCGTTTTATAACATGCAATTTGCGGAACAGAAAACAAAGCGGTTTCTAAAGTCGCTGTTCCGGAAGTAACAAGAGAAGCATAAGAAAATTGTAAAATTTGATAAGTTTTATTGAAAAAAATTTTTACATCTTTATTCTCTATAAATTTTTTATAAAATTTCTTTTCTATGGACGGAGCAGCAGCAATAACAAATTGAAAATCTTTATAAAAAGGAATAACTTCTAACATTATCGGAAGATTTTTTTCGATTTCTTGTTTGCGACTTCCAGCGAGTATAGAAATAATTTTTTTATTTTCTAAATTATTTTCTTCCAAAAATTTTTTTTTAGAAATTTGGCTGTTTTTTTTAAATTTTTCTATTTCGTCAATAATTGGATTTCCAACAAAATCAACTTTATAATTATATTTTTTATAAAAATCTATTTCAAAAGGGAAAATTACAAACATTTTATTTACATATTTTTTTATAATTTTTGCTCTTGACTGATTCCAAGCCCATATTTTTGGAGAAATATAATAAAAAACTTTTGTTTTTAAATTTATAAACTTTGCTATTTTTAAATTAAAACCTGCATAATCAACTAAAATTACAGCATCTGCTTGATAATTTTTTATATCTTTTTTACAAAATTTTAAATTATTAAAAATTGTTTTTAAATTTAAAATGACTTCCCAAATTCCCATAAAAGACATTTTTTTATAATGTTTTACAAGTTTGCCTCCTTGTTCTTTCATTTTATCACCGCCAAAATAGCGAAACTTTGGATTTTTATCTATCTTTTTCAAAGATTTCATTAAATTTGAAGCATGTAAATCTCCAGAAGCTTCACCAACAATAATATAATATTTCATTTAATCAAATATAAATTTTATAAAAAAAAATTTAAATCAATAAAAAAATTTTCCCAAAAACGCCAAAATTTTAATATTTTATTAAAAAAAATTTTTCCAAAAAACGCCAAAATTTTAATATTTTATTAAAAAAAATTTTCCCAAAAAACGCCAAAATTTTAATATTTTATTAAAAAAAATTTTTCCCAAAAAACACCAAAATTTTAATATTTTATTAAAAAAAATTTTTTCCAAAAAACGCCAAAATTTTAATATTTTATTAAAAAAAATTTTTTCCAAAAAACACCAAAATTTTAATATTTTATTAAAAAAAATTTTTCCCAAAAAACGCCAAAATTTTAATATTTTATTAAAAAAAAAAAAAATTTTTTCCAAAAAACGCCAAAATTTTAATATTTTATTAAAAAAATTTTTTCCAAAAAACGCCAAAATTTTAATATTTTATTAAAAAAAATTTTTTCCAAAAAACGCCAAAATTTTAATATTTTATTAAAAAAATTTTTCCCAAAAAACGCCAAAATTTTAATATTTTATTAAAAAAAATTTTTTCCAAAAAACGCCAAAATTTTAATATTTTATTAAAAAAAATTTCCCAAAAAACGCCAAAATTTTAATATTTTATTAAAAAAATTTTTCCCAATCCAGATGGAAGTATTTATCATCTTCATTTAAAAGAGGAAAATATTTCTGATATTATAATTCTTGTTGGAGACCCATCACGTGTTAAAGAAGTTTCTAAATTTTTTGATAAAATAGAATTTCAAGTGCAAAATAGAGAATTTATTACGCATACAGGTTTTTTTAATAAAAAACGTTTAACAGTTCTTGGAACAGGAATAGGAACAGATAATATTGATATTGTAATTAATGAATTAGATGCAATTGTAAATATAGATTTGAAAACAAGAAAACCGAAAAAAAACAAGAAAAAACTAAATTTTATAAGAATAGGAACATCTGGAGCATTGCAAAATGAAATAAAATTAGATACTTTTCTTTTGACAGAAACTTCCATAGGTTTTGATGGTTTATTAAATTTTTATGAAAATAGAAATTCAATTTCTAACTTGGAAATGGAAGATGCTTTTAAAAAACATACCAATTGGAAAAAAGAATTAAGTTCGCCTTATTTTGTTTCTGCTTCAGAAAGCTTGTTAAAAAAATTAGAAAAAAATACTGTTTTGGGAACGACAATTTCGGCACCGGGTTTTTATGCTCCACAAGGCAGAGTTTTAAGATTGCAACTTGCTGATAAAAATCTTAACGAAAAAATTGAATCCTTTTCGTATAAGAATAAAAAAATCACTAATTTTGAGATGGAGAGTTCGGCAATTTATGGTTTATCAAAATTATTAGGACATAATGCGGTAACAATTTGTTCTATAATTGCGAACCGTGTAAGTAAAACTTACAAAGAAAATTATAAAAAAAATCTTGAAAATCTAATAAAAAAAGTCCTTTTGGATATAACGAATTAAAATGAATATTTTAGAAATAAAAAACTTAAAAAATATAGGCAAAACAGCAAAAATTTTTTTAGAAAAAAATAAAGATAAAAAGATCTTTGCTTTTTTTGGAGAAATGGGAGTTGGGAAAACAACTTTTATAAGGGCAATTTGTGAAAATTTAAAAGTTATTGATATGGTAAATAGTCCAACTTTTTCCATAGTAAATGAATATTTTACAGAAAAAAATACAATAATTTATCATTTTGATTTTTACAGAATAAATAATATAAATGAGATTTTTGATTTTGGGTATGAAGAATATTTTTATAGTAAAAATTATTGTTTTATTGAATGGTCAGAAAAAATAGAAAAATTTTTACCTAAAGAAAGTCTTATGGTTTTTATGGAAAAAAAAGAAAATAAAGTTTTTTTAAAATTTTAAATGAGAATAATTAGCGGAAGCCACAAGGGGAAAATTATAAAAATAAATAAATTTTTTACAGCACGTCCAACAACGGATTTTGCTAAGGAAAATTTATTTAATATTATTTCAAATTTTGAAAATTTTGATTTTGAAAAATCTAAAGTTTTGGATTTATTTGCAGGAAGTGGTAGTATTTCTTATGAGTTTGCATCTCGTAATTGTAAAAATATTACTTCAGTAGAATTAAAATTGAGGCATTTTTTATTAATAAAAAAAAATATTAAAGATTTTAATTTCAAAAGTATTAATTTAATGAGGAAAAATTTTTTTAGCTTTTGTAATAATTGCAAAGAAGATTTTGATTTAATTTTTGCAGACCCACCTTACGATTTTGAATCTGTAGAAAAAGTTCCTGGTTTAATTTTTGAAAAAAAAATACTTAGAGAAAACGGAACATTTATTTTGGAACATTCTTCAAAAATAAATTTTTCTAAAAATAAATTTTTCATACAAAAAAGAAAATATGGATACATAAATTTTAGCTTTTTTCAAAATAAAAAACCTTAAAATTTTGCATTTTTTTGAAAAAAATTTTTTTTTGATAATTTAAAATCATTAAAATTTTGCATTTTTCCAAAAAAAAATTTCTTTCAAAATTTAAAATCATTAAAATTTTGCATTTTTTTGAAAAAAATTTTTTTCAAAATTTAAAATCATTAAAATTTTGCATCTTTTTGAAAAAATTTTTTTTTTAATGTGAAAATATATTTTAAATAAATTTTATTTTAAATTATTTTTATTCTTTTTACTTCCTTTATAAATTTCATATTTTAGAAATTTACATTCTAAAGAGCCATTAAATAAGGTCATTGTTTTCGCTTTTCTTAGACCGATTTTTTTTATCGCTTCTCTATTACCACTTAAAATCCAAACATCATAATTCATACAATTTTGTTTCAAAAAATCTCCAATTTTTTGATATAAAATTTCTACATTTTTTTCTTTGAAACGTTCATCATAAGGCGGGTCGATAATTATAGTTCCTCCTCCTTCTGGAATTTTCATCTCTGTAAATGATGTTGTTCTTAAATCAATATAGTTTTTAAATATTGTATTATTAATATTTTTTTTGCTTATTTCTATGGCATTTTTAGAAATATCTCCGCCAAGTATTTTATCTTTAAAATCACTTTTAGATATTTTTATATCTAAGGTTTCATCAAGAACATTCTCCCATATTTCCGGATTAAAATTTTTCCATTTTTCAAAACTAAAACCTTCTCTAAAAATATTTGGGGGAACTTTATGAGCAATCATCGCTGCTTCAACCATTAAAGTTCCAGAACCACACATAAAATCTATAAAATTCCCCTGAGCATTCCATTCGGAAAGCAAAATCATTCCAGCAGCAAGAACTTCATTTAGAGAAGTTATTACATTATCTTTCCTATAATTTCTTTTGCATCTTTCGTTTTCAAAGCCGGATAACCCGTATGTTTAAAAACACTAAAAACAGAAGCATCAACAGAAAAAGTATTTTCCAAACGAAGATATTTATCCCATTCTATTTTTTTTACATTTTCATAGAGCGTTTCAGCATCATAAACTTTAAATTTTGCAATGGGCATAAGAATTTTTATTGCTGTTCTTAAATGCAAATTTGCTTTATAAAGCATTTCTAAATCTCCAAAAAAACCTACTGCTCTATTTTTTATTTCTATGTTTTTTGCTCCAATATCTTTTAGTTCTTTTGCAAGAACGTCTTCAAGTCCAAAAAAAGTTTTGGCAATAATTTCAAAATTTGTTTCCATTATAAATATTTTTTTTATTCAAAAAATTTAATTAATTCTTTTATTGCATTAGGCATAACAAAAACAACAACCTTATCATTTTTTTTAATTTTTGTATCACCATTAACTATAAAACCTTTTTTCTCTCTCACAACTCCACCAATAATAGCACCTTTTGGAAATTTTAAATCTTTGATTTTCTTTTTTGTAATTTTAGATTGCTCTTGAACAACAAACTCTAAAACTTCGGCATCTGTTCCAGTCAAACATTTTAAAAAAGAAACTTTTGCACCAAAAGTAAAACGAAAAATATAACTTGCCGCAATTAATTTTTTATTAATTACAGAAGAGATAAAATATTAATTTCAGAATTTCCTGTTACTGCAATAAAAACATCCATATTTTTTATTCCTTCCTCTAAAAGTAAATCTATATTACTTCCGTCACCATTTATCACAAGCGAATTATCTAAAAAATCAGCAAGTAAAAAACTTTTTTCTTTATTAATTTCTATTAATTTTACATTAAATTGTTTCTCTAATTTTTTCGCTGTTCGTTTTCCTATTCTACTTCCTCCAAGTATCATTATATTTTTAAATTTTTTATATCCTCCGGTTTTTCCCAGAGAATATTTCATAAAAATTTCTAACTTAGAAGAATGAACAACAACATAAATTAAATCATTAATACAAATTTTTTCCTCTCCTTTTGGAATTATTGTTTTTGAATTTCTTTTTATCGCAACTACGGTAAATTTATTATTAATATTTTCTTTTACTATTTCTATTAAAGTTTTTTCTAAAATGGGAGAATTTTTTTCTATTTTTACTGCTATCATAGACAATTCGCCCTCAGAAAATTGCATCATTTCATTGATATCCTTTCGTTTTAACATATTTAAAACTTCTTTTATAGCCAGTTTTTCCGGATAAATTAAATGATCTATTCCCAATTTTTTAAAATGATTTTTATTTGCTTGAATTAAATATTCTGGATTATCTATTCTTGCAATAGTTTTTTTCGCACAATCACAATCTTTTATATTTGCTTCTTTTAAAATTTCAAAAGAAGTTGCAGAACCTTCAACTGTCATTACGTCAAAATTACTGTCAATTTTTTGCAAATGTTCCTTGTTTTTTTCTATAACAGTAATATCATGGTCTTCATAAGAAAGCATTTTAGCAAGATAAGTTCCAACTGCTCCGGCACCAGCTATTGTAATTTTCATAAAAACTTTTTTTGTAATAATTTCTCAATATTATCTATATAATCAAGAGAATCATCTATATAAAAGTCTAAAGTTGGCACAACTCTTAGCTGAAAACGTATTTTTTTCCCAAATTCATAACGTATTTGTTTTTTCTTATTATTAATAATATCTACAATTTCTGGTTTATCTTTTGACGGAAAAACACTAAGATAAATTTTTGCATAAGCCAAATCTGGACTTATAGTCACATTTGTGACAGAAACCATTACAGATTTATTCGTGTAAGAATTTTTTATAAACATATTGCTTAATTCTTTTTGAATTAAACGTGATACTTTATTTTGTCTTGTTGTTTGCATAATTATTTAAATTTTTTCGCAATTAATAAAAATTATTTATTTATAAAAAAATTTTTTCAAAAAATGACGATTTTTTTAAATATTTATTAAAAAAAAAAAAAAATAATTTAAATTTGTGATACAAGCAAATGTTTTTCAATATTAAAACGAGTTTTACAAAATAATAATATTTTTTTGATGTAGAAACAGAGGTTTAAAAAAAAATCTCCAATCTTGTTTTTTTAAAACATTAAATTTTTGGGCGAATTTTGAAAAATTTTTTTTATTTCAAAATTAAAAAATGTTAAAATTTTGGGCGAATTTTGAAAAAATTTTTTTTATTTCAAAATTAAAAAATGTTAAAATTTTGGGCGAAAATTAAAAAATGTTAAAATTTTGGGCGAATTTTGAAAAAAAATTTTTTTTATTTCAAAATTAAAAAATGTTAAAATTTTGGGCAAATTTTGAAAAAAAATTTTTTTTATTTCAAAATTAAAAAATGTTAAAATTTTGGGCGAATTTTGAAAAAAATTTTTTTTATTTCAAAATTAAAAAATGTTAAAATTTTGGGC
>NBLL01000069.1:0-437 GCA_002084355.1 Bacteroidetes bacterium 4572_128
TAATTTAAAAAAAAATTTTTTCCAAAAAACGCCAATATTTTTAAGATTTTTTATAATTTAAAAAAAAATTTTTTCCAAAAAACGCCAATATTTTTAAGATTTTTATAATTTAAAAAAAATTTTTTTTCAAAAAACGCCAATATTTTTTATAATTTAAAAAAAAATTTTTTCCAAAAAACGCCAATATTTTAATGATTTTTTATAATTTAAAAAAAAATTTTTTTCCAAAAAACGCCAATATTTTTAAGATTTTTTATAATTTAAAAAAAAATTTTTTCCAAAAAACGCCAATATTTTAAAAACGCCAATATTTTAATGCTTTTTATAATTTATAAAAAATTTTTTTTCCAAAAAACGCCAATATTTTTAAGATTTTTTATAATTTAAAAAAAAATTTTTTCCAAAAAACGCCAATATTTTAATGATTTTTATAATTT
>NBLL01000069.1:474-683 GCA_002084355.1 Bacteroidetes bacterium 4572_128
GATTTTTTATAATTTAAAAAAAAATTTTTTCCAAAAAACGCCAATATTTTAATGATTTTTATAATTTAAAAAAAATTTTTTCCAAAAAACGCCAATATTTTTAACATTTTTTATAATTTAAAAAAAAATTTTTTCCAAAAAACGCCAATATTTTAATGATTTTTATAATTTAAAAAAAATTTTTTCCAAAAAACGCCAATATTTTTAAG
>NBLL01000069.1:711-29844 GCA_002084355.1 Bacteroidetes bacterium 4572_128
TTTTTTTTAATACCCAAAATTTTAATATTTTTTATTTTGAAATTTAAAAAAAAAATTAAAAAAATCATTCAAAATTTTAACATTTTTTTGTGCTTTGGCAGTGTTTTCATCGACATCAGATTATGATTCATCATAGATGAATCATAATACCTTATTTTTTAATAAAAAAAATTATATTTCACAAAATGTTCTATAACTAATATTTTTTTTAATTTTTATATCTATTTTTTGCACCGAATAGATGTAAAAATCCAGAAACTGCTCTAACTTCTATGCCAGTTAATCTTCTTTCATAAACATCACAAATGTAATAATAAACACCATCTGGAACTTTTTTATCTCCATCTAAATAATTGCCTTTCCATAAAATTTCTGGATTATCAGTTTTAAAAACTAATTTTCCCCATCTGTTAAAAATTTTCATTTCAATTTTTTCAACAAATTTAAACGGATAAGGAATAAATAAATCATTAATTCCATCATCATTCGGCGAAAAAACATTTGGCAATCTGTAATAAATACAACTGTCTACACAAGCTTTTACAGAAAAAGCACTTTCATTTTGAAAGGAATCAACAGCCGTAATGGCATAACAAGCAGCAAGAGTTAATTCTGGAAAATGCTCAAATTCTAAAATTTTTTCATTACTTATTGAATAAAATAAAAATTGTATAAAGTATCACAAAAACTATAAACGTCTAACTCCGGCGGACAAGGAGGAAAAGTATCTATAGGTGTACCACAATTTATTTGAGAAAAATTTTCTATGGGGTCAATAATATTTTCTAACTGGTAATGACCAAAACTTTTAACTTTATAACAAAATTCTTTTCCATTTGGTAAGTTTTTATCAACAAAAATAATGCTGTCTGTAAAAGATATAGAATCAAAATCGCCATTTTCCTTTTCCATATAAACAAAATATTTTTCATTTAACCAAGGCACATTTTTTTCCATTTTTAACCAGTTTTCATTATCTCTACTATTTATTTTCAAATACACAGAAGAAGCAATTTGCGGAATACCAATTAAAGTACGTGGTCTTTCATTGGTTTTTTTATTGTAAAATTCTATGCTATAAGAATAAGGATAATCCTTAGTATTCAACATCGTATCTATAAAAATTGTATCATTAATTCCGTCATTAATTGCTATTTCTTGCAAGTTTCCTCCCCAAATTCCTTCGGAACGTTTTATAATATAATCATAAGGACCAGGATATTGTAAAGTATCAAATTCCTTACTTTTAGACCACGCCATATAAATAGAACCTCTTGTTTTACTCGTATTTCTAATACTAACATTTGTAATTAAAGGAATTCCTCGCACAAGTTCTGTACAAATTTCTTCAGAAGCATAACTTTCTGCACCGTCTTGGAAAAAAGCCGTTATCATATAACAATATAAATAACCTTGTATAAGACCATTTCCGTCATTATTATCTATAAAATCAGTATTTTCTAAACCGTTTACCGTTTTAATTAATTCATAATCAGTATATTCCGGAACACCATTTTCACAGCTGTCTCCAACAAAACCGTAAAAACCATATCGTCTATAAATTTTATAGCCAATGGCTTTATCGCAAATACTTTTATCCCATTCAATTTCAATGGAATTATTTTTCCCTTCTATAATTAAATTTTTTGGTGCGGGAGCAATAACTTTTATCATAACATTTTCTATGTCAGATAGTTTAATTCCAGGGTCATTATCTGTGGCTTTGAAAGTAACTTGATAAAAATTAGAACGAACATGCGAACAATTTGTCAACCATCTAAAAGTATCTCTGACTTCTGCAATTCCTTGAACTTCTTCAAAATATTCAACACTTTCATCATTCAATTGAAAAACTCCACCTGTTGCTCTGAGAGTAATTGATTGATTATCAATATCTTTAGCAAAAACTTCAAATTTAATTAGATCTCCAGCTTCTACACAAATTTCTTTTATATCTCTAATTTCTGGCGGATGGTTTTTTGTCTCGTAAACTTCTATTTGCATATCTCTAACTATAGAACCTATGGGAACACCAAAACGCCATTCTTTTATTAAAATTGCAACATTATAAATTCCTACTTCTATCGGTGTATCCCAAATTAAATCTCCAGTAACTGCATCTACATAAAAAGAATTACTCGTTTCTGGAAGAGAATAATTTTCAATTTCTTCTCCGTTTGCACCAAGACAAGTTGTTAATTCATAAGATAAACTATCTCCATCTGGGTCGTAAGCTGATGGATTATGAATAAAAATTTCATTGATTGCAGCTTTATCTATCGGTTCGTTTAATAAAATTGGAGGATTCCTATTAAAATCTATCATTACAATTTGAAAAATTCCTGTTCCAGAATAAGTATGTAATCCAACATAAGTATTTTTAACATAATTATCAGGTAAACTAACTTTTTCAACTCTGTAAATTACCGAACTAGTATTGTCGCCCCAATCAATTTCTAAACTTCCTCTGTCAGCAGCACTGATTGTATAACAATAAGTTACTATCGTAATTTCATAAGTTAGCTCAGAAATATGTCGGTATGTAATTTCACCTGCTCTGTTATGTGTGGCAAAAGTTTGTAAAATTATGTTAAATAAAAATATGAATATAAAAAGAAATTTTCTCATTTTATTGATTTTTTAAAAAAAATTTTTTTCAATTTAAAAAAAATATATAAAATATAAAAATTGAAAATTTTGGACATTTTTTTCAAAAATTTTTTTTAAATAAAAACCATAAAAATTTTGGCATTTTTATTAAAAATTTTTTTTTTAAATTATAAAAAAAACCTAAAAATTTTGACGTTTTTTTATGATTTCTTTTAATTTTGAAATTTAAAAAATTTAAAAAATGAACATTTTAATTCTTGGGTCTGGAGGCAGAGAACACGCTTTGGCGTGGAAAATTTCAAAATCTCCAAAAATAAATAAATTATTTGTTGCACCGGGTAATGCAGGTACATCAAAAATTGCACATAATATTTCTTTAAATCCAAACGATTTTGAATCGGTAAAAAAAATTATTATTGATAATAATATCAATTATTTTATTGTTGGAGCAGAAGAACAACTTGTAAATGGTATTCACGATTATTTATTAAATTGTAAAGATTTAAAAGATTTAAAAATTATCGGAACAAAAAAAGAAGGAGCAAAATTAGAAGGAAGTAAAGAATTTTCTAAAAAATTTATGAATAAATACAATATTCCAACAGAAGCACCTTACGTTTTAAAAGCCGACGGTCTTGCTGGAGGAAAAGGCGTTTTAATAATTGACAATATAGAAGAAGCAAAAACGTCTTTAAAAGAAATGTTAAATGGAAAATTTGGAAAAGCAAGTGAAAAAGTTGTTATAGAAGAATTTTTAGATGGAATAGAAGTTTCAGTTTTCATCTTGACTGACGGAAAAAATTATAAAATTCTGCCTGAAGCAAAAGATTATAAAAGAATTGGTAAAAAGAGAAAATTATCAAAAGAACAATTAACGGTTTACAGAAAGAAAAAATTGAATATCAAGGTTTTTTATTTTTTGGTTTGATAAATGTTAAAAATGAACCTTATGTCATCGAATATAATGTCAGAATGGGAGACCCAGAAACAGAAGTCATAATGCCAAGAATAAAATCCGATTTAATGGATTTATTAGAAGGAGTTGCAAATAAAAATTTGAATGAGAAGTTTTTAGAATTTGAAAAATCTGTTGTCTCAACAGTGATACTTGTTTCCGAAGGTTATCCACTTTCTTACGAAAAAGGAAAGGAAATCAAAGGTTTTGAAAATGTAAAAGACAGTATTATTTTTCATTCAGGAACAAAAATTGAAAATGGAAAAATTATTTCTAATGGCGGAAGAGTTCTCGCAATAACTTCTTTCGGAAAAGATAAAAATGAAGCATTGAAAAAAAGTTATAAAAATTCAGAAATTATAAAATTCGAAAATAAATTTTATAGAAAAGATATAGGATTTGACATATAATTTTTAATGAGGAATTTTTTTATTAAAAATTCCTCATTTTTCTTTAAAATCTTTTTTCTTTGAATAATCCTTTTTCTCTTTTCTTTTTAATATTAAACTTCCACATAAAATCACACAAAGGCATTAAAAAAATATCTTTTCTATATGGTAATTCAGCAAAAGTCAATTTATAACCAAAAACTATAGAAAAATCATTTTTTCTGTGCAGAAGCACAAGAAATTTATGCTCTATCAAATAATATTCTGTTATAGAAATATATTCTATATCTACTGATAAGCTAATACCTTTTTCTATTGCAAATTGATGTCCAATTTTTAAAGTTAAAAGATAATTTGCAGCTGTACATCTCGTTGGCGGAAGCAAAAAACGACTTGCATAAAATTCATTTTTAAAAGCATAAATATTTGGAACCTTCGTTGTGTCTTCTATAATTCCATTATTATCAGTGTCTTTGAAAATATCCAAAGCAAGACTCGGATAATGAAAACCATGTTTTGTGGAAAAAATAATTTCTTTCCACATAAACCATTCTTTTTTTAAAGAGAAATTTGGCATAATAAAAAACCAAACAGGATGCGATGAAACTTCCAGACTTTCCGTAATTCCGTATCGACAAGGCTGAAAAAACGGTATGTCAAATTGACGAGCAGGTAATGTTTTTGCTGTGCCAACGGTCCAAATATTCTTCTGAGAAAAACCATTAGAAAAATTGATAATAATTAACAAAATTATAAAAAAAAAATTTTTTCCTAAAAACATATTATTTTTTTAATATTTTAATTCGTTGTGATTAATTTTATCTAATTTATTTTTAATTTTTAATAATTCAAAAATAGCATTAAAATAATTTGATTGTGCACTCAAATATTGATTTTGTGCTTGCGTTAAATCTAAGCTGGAAGAAATTCCTTCTTTATATTTCAAAGAGGTTTTTTCATAGATTTTTTTAGCAAGAGCCATGCTTAATTTTTCATTTTCATACTTATCTTTCGAAGATTGAAAATCGCTTTTTGCTTGTAAATTTTCTAAAATTAAAGCTTTTTTCAATGTTTTTTTTTGATTTTCTATTTTTTCAAATTCCATTTTTGCTTGGCTAATTTTTGTATATCTAATACCACTTGCAAAAATAGGAATTTCTATATTTATGCCCATAATTGTTGGTGGTGCCATATCCATTTCTGGTGCTTTTGCTTTTTTCTGGTGATTAATGAAAGCACTAATTGTTGGCAAAATTGTAGATTTTTGTCTCTTAAACTCTAATTTTTGTATTTCTTCTTGTTTTTCCATAATTTGAAAATCAATATTTTCATTAATAACCAGCTTTTTTTCTAAATAATTTTTGAAATTAACTTTTTTTAAAATGTCTTCTAAATTTTCAGTTAATTCAATTTTTCATTCCCATTTGAAATTTCAATAAACGAGATGCAACATTAATTTGTTTATCAAGAGTATTCAAAGAATTTTCCAAATTCATAACTGTTAATTTAAATTGACTGACATCAGTATCTTCAACGAAACCTAATTTATAAAACATCTAAACTATTTATTAATATTTTTTTGTTTTCTTTTACAACAAGAACAAGATAATAAGTTTCTGTTACATTGCTTTTAATTTCTAATTTTGTTTTTATTAAATTTTTTTCTGATACTTGTGAAAAAGTTTTTGAAGCCTGTAAACCAACAAGATATTCGCCACTAAAAATTAATTGAGAAAGAGTAAAATCTATAGTTGTGTTATTTTTTAATCCCATAGGAATTTCAGCAATTGCTCCGGCAGGAGCATTTGGGTCAAACATAGAAGCAGGCATTTCCATAACTGCAACTTCTGGCATATATGTATATGCTATTTTTGCAGTAAATTGTGGTAAACCGATGGCAGTTGTTTCCCATATTTTTTTTTTTGCTATTTCAATATCTAATTTTGAATTTTTAATATCAGAATGATTTTCTACAGCAAAATTTTGTGTTTCTAATAATGAAAATTTTTGTGCTTTTGCATCGTCAAAAGAGATATAAAAAGCAAAAATTATTAATAATAAATTAAATTTAATCATTTTTTTATAATTTAAAAAATTCAAAATAAATAAAAAATTTCAAAAATTTTTTTTTAATTTTTTTTTAATAAAAATAAATAAAAAATTTTTTTCAAAGATCGTGAAAATTTCAATATTTTTCATTTTGAAATTATAAAATTTTATTTTCAAAAATCATCCAAAATTTTGCGATTTTTTATTTTGAAAATAAAAAAAATTTTTTTCAAATTCATCCAAAAATTTCAATATTTTTTATTTTGAAAATAAAAAAATTTAATGTTTTTTCATAAAAATTTCTTTATTAAAATTAAAAATTATATAAAAAGCATAACTATAATCTATAATTTCATTATTATTATCATAAAAAATTTCTGCCGAAACTTTTAAATATGTTCTTTTAAAAATTTCTCTTTCGTATGAATTTTGTAAAATAAATAACTCTCTATTTTTTTCTATATAATTATTTTGTTTTGAAATATTTTTATAAAAAAAATCGCCTTTTTGCGAAAAAAAATTTTTTGAACTCCAGTAGGAAAAAATAAATTTATATGATTTTAAATTACAATAAATTTGTGGATAAATGGATTTTCCTGCATCAGTAAATAAATCTTTACTTGGCGAATTATCTTGAAAACCAACAAAAAATAAATTCGTACCAATATTTTTTAAATTTTCGTTTTTAAAATTAAATTCTAAATTTAAACCGACAGCAAAATTTATTAAAGTCTGTAAATTATTTTCATTATTATTAATTTGTCCTCCTTTATGAAAAATCAATAATTGCGATGGAATTGAAATTTGAAATTTATTTTTTTTATTATTAATAAAAAATTTATTGGAAATTCCAACAGATAATTTTTCCTGTGTTGTGTCATTATGAAAAATAAAATTTTCCCAATTCAGCCAAATATCAGATTTAATTCTATTTTTATTTATTAAAAACTGCAAACCGTTTTCAATATTTTCGTAAAATAAATTTTCAAAATGATAAATAGCTTCTATTAAATTATGGTTTCTGTAAATACTTCCGAAAATAATATTTAAAGATTTTAAATTATATTGAAAACGAAATATTGGCGAAATTTTAGAAAAATTATTTATTCCGGAATATTTTAATAAATGAACACCAGTTTTGATCTTGATATTTTTAGACAGAGAAAAAATAAGATACGGATTAATAAAATAACCAATCAAAGTATAGCCTTTTACTATTGGATTGAAAAATTCATTATTTTTAAAAAAATTTACATTTTTTACATCAAAAAAAATTTTATTACTATCAAGAGAAATTTTATTTTCTTCGTCAAAAACAGAGTAAAAATTCTGAGAATTAGAATTTTCTGTAAAAAATAAAATTAAAATAAATATTTTATAAAAAATATATTTCATTTTTTAAATAAAAAAAATTTTTTCAAAAAAACCGATTTTTTTTTTAATTTTGAAAAAATTAAATTTTAAATTATGTATATTTTCGAAGCAAAAAATATTGTTAAACGTTATTCTAATCATTTAGCTTTAGATAATTTAAGTGTTTCTGTTCCAGATAATAGTATTTTCGGTTTACTTGGTCCAAATGGAGCAGGAAAAACTACTTTAATACGAATAATTAATCAAATTACTGCTCCGGATAAAGGAGAATTATTTTTCAATGGAAAAAAATTAAATTCTGAGGATATTTATAATATTGGTTATCTTCCGGAAGAAAGAGGTCTTTATAAAAAAATGAAAGTTGGCGAACAGGCAGTTTATCTTGCAAGGTTGAAAGGTTTAAGTAAAAAAGATGCTTTAAAAAAATTGAAATTTTGGTTTGAAAAATTTTCCATAAAAGAATGGTGGGGAAAAAAAGTTGAAGAGCTTTCAAAAGGTATGCAACAAAAAGTGCAATTTATTATAACTATTTTACACGAGCCAAAATTATTAATTTTCGATGAACCTTTTAGCGGTTTTGACCCGATTAATACAAATTTATTAAAAGAAGAAATTTTAAATCTTAGAAAAAATGGAGCGACAATTATTTTTTCTACACATAATATGGCTTCCGTAGAAGAAATTTGTGATAATATTGCATTAATAAATAATTCGAAAAAAGTTCTGGAAGGCAATATTAATGATATTAAAAAAGAATATTTTGATAACACTTTTGAAGTGAAATTTGATGAAAATTTTAATTCTATGGAAGCATCTATAACTGCAGATTATAAAATTTTGGAACATAAAAAAGAAAAAAATATTTCTATTTTAAAGATAAAATTACTGTCCGAAATTAGTAGAAACGAATTAATATCAAAATTAATTAATTTTGGCAATATAATTTCTTTTAATGAAATAATTCCAAGTATGAACGAAATTTTTATAAAAATAGTTGGAGAGACAAATGAAAAAAAGTAAAAAATATTTATTAGATGTAAGATATTTAAGAATGGCTCAAATTTGGTCGGAAAATTCTTACTGTAAACGTAACAAAGTCGGAGCATTATTAGTAAAAGATAAAATGATAATTTCTGACGGATATAACGGTACACCGTCAGGTTTTGAAAATATTTGCGAAGAAAATGACAAAACAAAAATTTACGTTTTACATGCAGAAGCAAACGCAATTACAAAAGTTGCAAAATCTAACAACAGCAGTTCTGGAGCAACACTTTATGTAACGGCTTCGCCATGCATAGAATGTGCAAAATTAATAATTCAAGCAGATATAAAAAGAGTCGTTTATTCAAGCGAATACAGAATAAAAGATGGAATAGAACTTTTAAAAAGAGCAGATATTGAAGTAGTTTTTATTAAATTTACAAAAAATTAAAATTTTGGCGTTTAAAAAAAATTTCAAGCTGTACAAACCAAAAAAATTATATGTTTTTTTGAATTTTTTTTTTTATAAATTATAAAATTCGTAAAAAAATTGACGTTTTTTTTGGAAAAACTTTTTTATAAATTCGTAAAATTTCGGCGTTTTTTGGAAAATTTATTGAAAATAAATTTTTTCCAAAAAACGAAAAATTTTAAGATGTTTTTAAAAATTTATTTTTAAAAAAACGCCAAAAATTTTTAATTTTATTAAAAAAAAATTTTTTTCAAAAACATCATTTTTTTTATAAATATATTTTAATTTAAAATATAATTTTTTTATAATAAAAAATTTATTATTTTTGTTAAAAATTAAAAATTAAAAATTGAATGGAAAAAAAGAGAATATTATTTATTTCACAAGAGATAACACCTTATTTACCAAAGAGTGAAATGTCTATGGTTGGTCGTTATTTACCTCAGGGGATGCAAGAAAAGAAAAGAGAAATTAGAACTTTTATGCCTCGTTATGGTTTAATAAATGAAAGACGAAATCAATTACACGAAGTAATTCGTCTTTCTGGAATGAATTTGATTATTGACGGAACAGACCATCCTCTGATAATTAAAGTTGCTTCTATTCAGGCTGCACGTATGCAAGTTTATTTTATTGATAATGAAGATTTCTTTAAAAGAAAAGCAATGTTTACAGATAAAAAAGGAAAATTATTTGAAGATAATGATGAAAGAAGTATATTTTTTTCAAGAGGAGCTTTGGAAACAGTAAGAAAATTGAGATGGTCTCCAGATATTGTACATTGCAACGGTTGGATGGCTGCAATAGCTGCAACTTATGTAAAAAAAGCCTTAAAAAATGACCCTTTATTTCAAAAAACAAAAGTAATTTATTCTGTTTATAATGATGATTTTGAAGGAATTTTGAATACTGATTTTGCAAAAAAATCTAAATTTGGGGGAATGACAAAAAGAAATACTGATTTAATAGAAAAAACTCCAAATTATATTAATTTGAATAAATTAGGGATTAAATTTTCTGACGGAATCATTTATGGTAGTGAAAAAATTAATCCAGAATTAGATGAATTTATTAAAAAAGGTAGAAAAAAAGTTTTGCCTTATCAAAATCCAGAAAACTATATAAATGCTTATTCTGATTTTTATGACAAAATTTTATCATAAAAAAAAATTACAAAAAAAATTATGAAAATTATTTTTTTTATAATTTTTTTTTAACTTTGCAAAATATTTGGGATTGTTTTTAAGAAAGTTGGGGGATTGTTTCCCCCTATTTTGTTATTTTTTTTGTAAAATTTTGATGACCTTATTAGAAGATAAAATAAAAAGTATTTTGAAAGAAAAAATATCTGGTACAGATATTTTTCTTGTAGATATTCAAGTGAAAAATAATGATAATATCTTTATTTTTCTTGACAGTGAAAAAGGTTTAAATATTAATCAATGTGCAGCGATAAGTAAATTTATCGAGATAAATTTAGACAGAGAAAAAAAAGATTTTAGTTTGGAAGTTTCTTCTGCTGGTTTGGATTTACCATTAAAAATTTTAAAACAATATAAAAAATATTTGAATTGGGATCTTGAAATTATCACTTTAAACGGTGAAAAAATTGAGGCAAATTTATCAAAAGTTTATGAAGATGGGATAAAAATTTCTTATAAAATTAAAGAAAAGATAAAAAATAAAAAAGTTTTTTCTAATAAAGAAAAAGAATTAAAATTTAATGAAATAAAAACAACTAAAGTTATTCCAAAATTTAAATAAAAAATTATATTATGGAACATTTGAATTTAATAGATACTTTCTCAGAATTTAAAGAGATAAAAAACATAAACCGTTCTACTATGATGAATGTTTTAGAAGATGTTTTTAGGAATTTATTAATAAAATTATTTGGTACAGATGAAAATTTTGATTTAATTATAAATCCAGATAAAGGAGATTTTGAAATTTGGAGGAATAGAAAAATTGTAGAAGATGATTTAATACAAGAACCATACATAGAAATAGGATTAACAAAAGCAAAAAAAATAAATAAAACTTATAAAGTTGGTGATGAAGTTACAGATGCGGTAAAATTAAGTGATTTTGGAAGACGCTCTATTTTAACTTTGCGACAAAGCTTAACAAACAGAATATTAGAATTAGAAAAAGAACATATCTTTAATAGTTATAAAGATAGAGTAGGTGAAATTGTAATTGGTGAAGTTTATCAAGTTTGGAAAAAAGAAATATTAGTTTTAGATGATAACAGAAATGAATTAATTCTTCCAAGAACAGAGCAAATAAAATCTGATTTTTTTATTACTATAAAAAAAGTTGTAAGAGAACCTGGAGAACGAGCAAAAATAGCAGTTGAATCTTATGATGAAAGGATAGACCCTGTTGGTGCTTGTGTTGGTGTGAAAGGTTCACGTATTAAAAGCATAGTTAAAGAATTAAATGATGAAAATATTGATGTCATTAATTTTACAACTAACGAACAGCTTTTTATTACTCGTGCTTTAAGTCCAGCAAAAATTGTAAATATTTATTTAGATGATGAAAAAAATGCAGAAGTTTATTTAAATCCAGAAGAAGTCTCATTGGCTATTGGAAAAGGTGGATTAAATATAAAACTTGCAAGTCTATTGACGGATTATAAAATAGAAGTATATAGAAATATAGAAGAAGAAGAGGAAGACGGAACTTATGATGTTGCAATAGAAGAATTTTCAGACGAAATTGATGAATGGGTTTTAAATGAGTTAAAATCTATAGGTTGTGATACAGCAAGAAGTGTTTTAGAATTGACTGCTGAAGAACTTGAGAAGAGGACAGATTTAGAAGAAGAAACAATAACTGAAATTATTGAAGTTTTTTCTGCTGAATTTGAATAATAAATTTTAAAGTTTCACGACTTTAATTATTGATATTAATTTTATAATTTTAATTTTTTTAAAAAAATTAAAATTCATTAAAAAAAAATTTTTATTTTGAATATGGCAAAAGGTGTAGAAGGTAGAAAATTAAGCAAAGTAGCAAAAAAGTTTAATTTGAGATTATCGAGGATAGTTGATTTTCTGGAAGAAAAAGGATGTAAATTTCTGATATTTCTAAGAAAAAAGAGGAATATTCTTTTAAAAAAGAAGAAGTTTTTTCTGAAGAAAAAAATTCTGATGATATTATTCTTAATAAGACATCAGAAACAAAATTTAATAAATATAAATTAAAAGGGAAAACAGATTTGAATACTATAAAAAATCCTAAACAAAAGGAAAAAAATATTTCTGTTGAAAATAAAAACTCATCACAAAAAAAATCTAATGAAAATAGAGATGAGAAAACTAATAAACTTAGAAAAATAAAAAAATTCACAAGAATTACTAGAGTTAAAAGTTTTTCTAAAAATAAAGAAAATTCTTCTCCTAATGAAAATATCAAGAGAAAATCTATGAAAGAAAAAGAATTAGGAGAAAAAATTGAAATTCAAAAACAAGATATAGATAAAAAAGATATTCAAAAGAAAGATGATAAAAATACTTTAAAAAAAGATATTCAAAAGAAAGATGATAAAAATACTTTAAAAAAAGATGTTCAAAAGAAAGATGATAAAAATACTGATGGTAAAAATACTTTAAAAAAAGATATTCAAAAGAAAGATGATAAAAATATTTTAAAAAAAGATGATAAAAATATAGATAAAAATACTTTAAAAAAAGATGTTCAAAAGAAAGATGATAAAAATACTTTAAAAAAAGATGTTCAAAAGAAAGATGATAAAAATACTTTAAAAAAAGATATTCAAAAGAAAGATGATAAAAATACTAGATGATAAAAACACTTTAAAAAAAGAAGAAAATATTTCTTCTGAAGAAAAAAAAGAATTAATAGTTAAAGATGAAAGAACATTATCTCAAAAACAGTTAGACAATTTAAAAATTTTTAAACCTAATGTTAAAAAATTAGTTGGCACAAAGGTCGTTGGTAAAATTGAATTGCCTATAAGAATTGATAGAAAAAAGAAATCAAAAACTTCTGATAAAAATAGGAAAAATAATAATTCACAAAGAAAGAGAAAAAGAATAGTTTATAATAAGAATAAACCTATTAATATTAATAGGGAACGTAAAGAAGCAGGAAAAAGAGATAAAACTAAAGACGAACAAAAAAAAGATAATCGTAGAAATTTTAATAAAGTAAAAGATACAAAAACAAAAGATACAAAAACAAAAAATACAAGAGTAGTAAATGACACAAAAACAAAAGACCAAAAGAAAACAAATTTACCACAGACTCATAATAAAAAACCACAAAGTAGGATTTCACTTCGTGGTGGGAGTAATATAAGACCACAAAATCAAAGGAATGTAGCAAAAAGATGGCAAAACAAGAAGTTTCTTCCAAAACCAGAGATTGTACAAGAGGATGTTAATAAGCAAATAAGAGAAACACTTGCTAAATTGACAACAGGAAAGAAAACTAAAACATCAAAATATAAAACTTCTAAAAGAGAATTTGCTCGTAAAAAAAGAGAGAAAGAAATAGAAAAAAGAGAAAAAGAAAAGAGAATTTTGAAAGTTACAGAATTTATTTCTGTGAATGAATTTGCTTCTATGATGTCTATAGGAATAGATAAGATTATTGCAAGTTGTATGAATTTAGGACTTTTTGTTTCTATAAATCAACGTCTTGATTCTGACACATTAACTTTAATTGCAGAAGAATTTGGTTATAAAGTTGAGTTAGTATCATTAGAATTGCAAGAAAATTTAGGACTTAAAAAAGATAAAGAAGAAGATTTAATTGCAAGAGCTCCAATAGTTACAGTAATGGGACACGTGGATCACGGTAAAACTTCTTTATTAGATTATGTTAGAAATACAAATGTTATTGCCGGAGAAGCCGGAGGAATAACACAGCACATAGGTGCTTATAATGTAACTATGGATGATGGTAGAAAAATTACATTTTTAGATACACCCGGACATAAAGCATTTACTGCTATGCGTGCAAGGGGAGCGAAAGTTACTGATGTTGTTATTATTGTTGTTTCTGCTGACGATGGAGTTATGCCAAGAACAGTTGAAGCAATAAACCACGCAAAAGCAGCAGGAGTTCCTATTGTTTTTGCAATTAATAAAATTGATAAACCCGGAGCAAATCCAGAAAAAATAAAAGAAGAATTAGCAAAAATGGATATGCTCGTGGAAGATTGGGGAGGAAAATATCAATCTCAAGAGATTTCTGCTAAATTTGGTAAAAATATTGATGAACTATTAGAAAAAGTTATTTTTGAAGCTGATCTATTAAATTTAAAATCTAATCCAAAAAGGTTAGGTTATGGTTCAGTTTTAGAATCATCGCTGGATAAAGGACGTGGTTATGTTACTACTTTGCTTGTGGAAAATGGAAATATAAATATTGGTGATGTTATACTTGCTGGACCTTATACCGGAAGAATAAAAGCAATGTATAATGAGCGTAACCAAAAAGTTAAAAAAGCTGGACCTTCTACACCTGTTCTTGTTCTAGGATTAAATGGTGCACCAAGTGCTGGTGATAATTTCAACATTATGAAAGTTGAAAGAGAAGCTAAAGAAATTGCAAATAAAAGAGAGCAATTACAAAGAGAGCAAAATAGAAGAACGCAAAAGCATATTACATTAGATGAAATTGGAAGACGTATTGCAATAGGTGATTTTAAAGAATTAAATCTTATTGTAAAAGGTGATGTAGATGGTTCTATAGAAGCACTTGCAGATTCTTTAATTAAAAAATCCACAGAGAAAATTCAAGTTAATGTTATACATAAAGCTGTTGGACAAATTTCTGAATCAGATGTGATGCTCGCAACTGCTTCAAATGCAATTATTATTGGATTTCAAGTTCGAATTTCTCAAGGAGCAAGAAAAATCGCAGAAAAAGAAAATATAGATTATAGATTATATTCTATAATATATGACGCAGTGAAAGATTTGGAAGATGCTATGTTAGGTATGTTGAAAGTTGAACATAAAGAAGTCGTTATTGCTACTCTGGAAATAAGAGAAACATTTAAAATTTCTAAGGTTGGTACAATTGCAGGGTGTTTAGTTAAAGACGGTAAAATAGCCAGAAATAGCGAAATTAGATTAATTCGTGATGGAATAGTTGTTTATACAGGTTCGCTTGGCTCTTTGAAACGTTTTAAAGATGATGTAAAAGAAGTACAAAAAGGTTATGAATGTGGTTTGAATATAGAAAATTTTAATGACGTAAAAAATGGTGATATTGTTGAAGCTTTTGAAAAAGTTGAAATAAAAAATACTTCTTTATAAAAAAATGGAATTTTATTTTTATAAAAATAAAATTCCATAATTAAATAAATAACGAAAAACGAATAATTTATTTTTGAATTAAAAATTTAGAAGAACTTATTTTATTCATTTTTTTATCAAAAATTTTATAAAAATAAATTCCATTTGTCATTTCTGACAGAGAAATAAAATTTTCATTATTAATTTTCTTTCTTAAAATATTTTTCCCGTAAATATCATATATTTCTATTAAATTTGCATTGATATTTTTTTCTATAAAAATCTTTTCTCTTGCTGGATTAGGATATATTTTTATGTTTTTATCAACATAAAACGTTTTTTCCGAAGAAGTTGGCAAAAGTTTTAAATAAGAAATACTGGAAAATCCTAAGTCCACTTCTTTATTTTGTGGTTCTTCTATATTTAATTCAGGTTTAACCATTGCTTTTGCGATGGGAACACCTATTCCTTTTGCATACCAATTATAAACTGTCACAGTATATTCAGAATTTGGTATCATTTCTTGTGGAATATCTATCCATTGAAAAAAACCTAGAATTTGTATTCCCATACCAAAAGTAATATTAAAAGTTCTTTCAGTTCTTTTTCTAATAGTTTCAAACTGTCCTATTGGAAGAATTAAATTTCCAAAGTCATCTATTGTATGTGTACTGTTCATAGAAATACTAAAGCGAATAGAATCTATATTTTCTCCTGTTATAGTAATTCCTCCAATTTCAAAAGATAAAGTATCAAGAAAATCAAAAGTATTTGCTAAAGCAAATGATTCATTTAACTCTCCATAAAAAGAAGATTCATAAGTCATAGGAAAATCTAAAACTTTAAGAGGAGCAGACAATGAAGTGTAGCCAAAAATTCCTTCGGGAATATCTGAAGGAGGTAGATTAAATCCTAAATCAGCAAAATCAGCATTTAATAATTCAACTTTATTATTAGTTTTATTTAAAAAAACTAAACTGTTATCAGATCTTTCTAAAACTAAATTTGCATTTGGAAATTCATTTGCAAGTTCAGGATACTCTGAAAGAGATTTAAAAAAAATAGTATCCTTAAAATTTTCATTTAATCCAGTTAAATCCCAATCGCCACCTTGTAAATTTACAAAATTTACATCTTCCAAAACAGTATCAACGGAAAAAATGAATTCGTCATTTTCTATCGCATAATCATCGTAATTGTAAATAATTTGCGAATAAGAAATTTGTGAATAAAAAAAGAATGCAAAAAATAAATAATATAATCTTATCATAATTTGTTTTTTAAAAATGATTATTTTAATAATACGAAAATTAAAAAAATAAATTGTATTAAAAGGAATATTTTTATATTCATTTCTTTTTTTCAATAAATTTTTTAAATATTAAAATTTTTGATGTTTTTTTGAAAAAAAAAATTTAAAATATTATGAATTTTATTTTTTTGTAAAAATGTTTATTTATGTATGAAATTTTTTTCTACAATAGAAAAATAATATTGACAGATGATTTTAATTTATTAGAAAATAAAAATATTTTTTTTGATAAAAAAGTAATTTTTAATGAAAAAAATTATTCTTTACAAAGAATTATAATTGATTTTGAAAAAAATACTTCTGTAAATTCTATGTGTATTTTCTCAGAAAATTTGAAAAAATTATTTGAAATTTTTCTAAATAATTTTGAAATTATTGAAGCTGCGGGAGGTTTAGTTTTTAATAAAAAGAATCAATTTTTAGCAATATTTCGTTTTGGAAAATGGGATCTTCCAAAAGCGAAGAAACTGCAATTAGAGAAATTGAAGAAGAATGTGGAATTTCTAATTTGAAAATTATTGGAAATTTAAAAACAACTTATCATACTTACAAATTAAATAAAAAAATTATTTTAAAAATAACTTATTGGTTTAAGGTTTTTTATGGAGATAATAAAAAACTTATTCCTCAGAAAGAAGAAGATATTTTAGATGTAAAATGGATAAATTTTTCTGATAAAAAATTTTTTATAAAAAATACTTATAGTTCTTTAAAAAAAATTTTTTTTATTGATTATTCAATAACTGAAAAAAAATAAAATTTTGAATTTTAAAATATTTTGTTTATTATTTATTGTAATTATAATTTAAATAAATTTTATAATTTTAAAATAAAAAAATAAATTTTTTTCATTAATTTATTAAATTTTTCAGTAGGAAAAAACAATTTCAAATCACCATATTTTCATTTTTTTTTGGTAAAATGTTGATTTTCATTTAATTTTTAATTTATTTTTTATTTTCCATAAAATTTATTTTTTTCAAAAATAAATAAACTTTTTTAAAAAAAAGTTTTATTGAAAAAAATCATAAAAAACCTAAAAATTAGGTTTGTATCTGTTGAAAAATTTTTAAAATTATAAAATATCTTAAAAAAATGCCGTTTTTATGAAAAAAAATTTTTTTTAAATTATAAAATATCTTAAAAAAATGCCGTTTTTATGAAAAAAAATTTTTTTTTAAATTATAAAATATCTTAAAAAAATGCCGTTTTTTATAAAAAAATTTTTTTTAATTATAAAATAATTATAAAATATCTTAAAAAAATGCCGTTTTTATGAAAAAAATTTTTTTTTAATTATAAAATATCTTAAAAAAATGCCGTTTTTATGAAAAAAATTTTTTTTTTTAATTATAAAATATCTTAAAAAAATGCCGTTTTTTATAAAAAAATTTTTTTTAATTATAAAATATCTTAAAAAAATGCCGTTTTTATGAAAAAATTTTTTTTAAATTATAAAATATCTTAAAAAAATGCCGTTTTTTATGAAAAAAATTTTTTTTAAATTATAAAATATCTTAAAAAAATGCCGTTTTTTATGAAAAAAAAATTTTTTTTAATTATAAAATATCTTAAAAAAATGCCGTTTTTTATAAAAAATTTTTTTTTAATTATAAAACATAAAAAAATCGGCATTTTATTGAAAAAAAATTTTAAAAAATTAAATTTATAATTGAATAAAAAATATATAAATATTTTCCTACTGTTGATAATAATTCTTTTCTGTTTATTGGTTTTGTGATATAATCATCTGCACCTGCTTGAAAACTTTTTGTTTTTTCGTTAGAATTTGTTGCCATAGTTTGAACAATAATAGGTAAAGTTTTTCTTTGTTTTTTTATTATTGTCAAAGCAGTATAACCGTCCATAATTGGCATTTGTAAATCCATCAAAACCAAACAAATATCTTGATTTTTCTCTGATATTTCTACCGCTTCTTTTCCATTTTTTGCATTTAAAATTATCGCTTCTGTTTCTTTGAAAATTGTTTTTATAATCATAAATTGCATCAAATTATCTTCCGCAACAAGTATTGTTTTATTTTTCCAATTGTAAATAGATTTAAATTTATAATTATCTTTAAAATCTGTTTTTATTCCTATCACAAGAACATTATCTACTTTTGTTTGTTTGCCTGTCCAGTTTTTAAATTTTATTTTTAATAATTCTCCTTGTTTTTCTAAGCTATTACGATGAATTTCAAATAATAATTTTTTAAAATTTTTCAATAATAATTTTCGTCCTTTTTCTCCACCAAATTGGTTATAAAAACCGTCAGAAAAAACATAAAATAAAGTGTTTTTGTCGAAAGAAATTTCATGTCTTTTATATTCTCTTTTTTTATTTTTTATAAATCCTCCTATTGCAAGTCTATCTGGTTTTATCAAATAAGTTTTATTATTTTTTATATAAATAAGTGAACTTCTCGCTCCAGAGTATTCTAAAATTTTTTTCTTTTTATCCATTACACAAATTGAAATGTCCATACCGTCATAATTATCAGACTCTTTTTGTCTTAAAATTCTTTGAACATCTTTATGCATTTCTTTCAAAATTAAATTTGAAGAAAAAATTTTTTTTCTATAAACAATTTCATTTAGAACATTTTCTGCAATCATACTAATTAAAGCTCCAGCAATTCCTTCGCCTGTACAATCCACAGCAGCAAAAAATATTTTTGTTTGATTTTCTGCAAACCAAGGAAAATCTCCGGAAACAATATTTTTTTCTTTGGAAAAAATAAATGAATATGGGAAAGTTTTTTTTATGGTTTCTTTTTGTGTTAAAACTTCCAATTGAATTTTTTTTGCATAATTTATATTATCTATAATATTTTTATTATTAATTTCAATTAATTTTTGTTTTATTTCAAGCTCTTCATTTTTAATAATTATATCTTCATTTGCTTCTTGTAAATTTTTCGTTTGAGCAAAAATTTCTTCTTTTTGCTGTTGTACTTCTGCATTTTGTAAAATTATTTTTTCATTTTTCTTTTTTAATTCTATCATTGCTTTTTCTAATTCTAACTTTTGTGATTCAACAAATAAATTTTTATTAGAAATTTCTTCTTTTTGTTTTTCTAACTCTTCATTTCTTGAAAGTATAGATACTTTTTGATTTTCAATTTTTATATTATCTTCGAAAATTTGTTCATTTAATTTCTTTTGTTTTTCTGATTGCTCTTCTATTTCTTTTTTTTGGTTTTCTAAAATATCATTTTTTCTATTAATTTCCTTATTTATTTCTTCCATAAATTTATTTTTTTCATCTATAATTCTAAATGATTTTTTTCGAGAACTATAAGAAATATAAATAAGTGTCATTATTATTATGAAAGCAATAACTCCAATTATAAATGAAGTTCTATAAATTTTTTCTCTTTTTTCAACGTTTTTAAATTTTTTTCTTCTGTCTATTTTGTCTTTATCAAAAATATATTTCAATTCTAATTCAGTTAATTTTTTTATTTTGTATTTGCTTTTTAAAGAGTCTTTCAATTTAGAATGCAAAATTTCAAATTTATAAGCATTTTGAAAATCTTTTTTTATTGCAAAAGATTCACTTAAAATTTTTGAGGACTTTTGTATAATTAAAGGTGATTTTAATTTTCTTCCCATTATATAGGATTTCTCAGCAAAATTTATTGCTTTTTCATATTCTGCCATTTTAAAATAACAAAAAGCATAAGTATAATTTGTAGAAGCAATAGACTGTTTATCATTTATTTTTTCTGACATTTCCAAAGATTTTTGTAGAAAATTTATTCCGTCTTTGAATTTGTTTTTCATAACATAAATTCTCGAAACAGCAAGATAAATTTCAATAATTTTTATTTTATTTCCAATATCTTCTAATAATCTAAGTGCTTTATAATTATATTCTAAAGAAATACCGTATTGTTTTTTTTCAAAATAAACTTCTCCAATGTGATAATAAGAATTTGCTTTTCTTTCTGTTCTTATATAATTCTCAGAAATTTCTAAACTTTTTTTAAAATAATTTATTGCTTTTTCATATTCTTCTTGGAATTTATAAATTTCGCCAAGATAATTATAAGCATCAGCAATTTTATCTTCGCTATTATTTTCTTCCGCAAGTTTTAAACATTTTAAAAAATATTCTAAACTTTTTGAATAATTATTTGTTTTAATATAAATTTCTCCAAAATTTCCATAAACAGTTATAATTCCGTTAATATTATTACAATTTCTATAATATTTTAATGCTTCATTATAAAATTTTATTGCTTTTTTATAATCAGCATAAGTTTTGTAAATTTCTCCAATATTATTATGAATATGACCAAGACTGAGATTGTCATTATTTTTTTTTTGTATTGGCATTGCTTTAAAATAAAATTCCTGAGATTTTTTCAATTCTCCTTTGAAATTAAAAATAACTCCTTTTGCAAGATAACATTTTCCTATCGTTGAATTATCGTTTATTTCTAAAGCAAGTTTTAATGTTTTATTATAGAAATTTAATGCTTGATTGTATTTTTCTTTTCGTAAATTGCTCCGAGCAATTTGCTCATAAGATTTTACTATTAGCTTTTTAGAATTAATTTTTTTGCTTAAATTCAAAGATTTTGTAGCATAATCTATCGCAACTCCGTAACTTTTTTTTTCAAATTTACTGGAAAGTTTTAAAAGTAATTCTATTTTTTTTTCATCATTTATTTCTTTTCCAAGCCTTATAATTAAAAGAAAAGCAAATTGTAAAAAATAAAATAAAAAATATTTGTATTTTTTTTTTCATAATAAAAAATAAATAATTTTTATTGCAAAAATAAAAAAAATAATTTATATTTATTTTTAATAAAATTTTAAAAATATGGCATTAATAAAATCGGTCAGAGGATTTACTCCAGAGTTTGGGAAAAATTGTTTTCTCGCCGAAAATTCAACTATAATTGGCGACGTAAAAATTGGAGATAACAGCAGTATTTGGTACAATGCTGTACTGAGGGGAGATGTCAATTCTATAAGAATTGGAAATAAAGTTAATATACAAGACGGTGCTGTTTTGCATACTTTATATAAAAAATCGAAAATTTTTATAGGCGATAATGTAACCGTCGGACACAATGTTACAATACACGGAGCAGAAATAAAAAATAATGTTTTGGTTGGAATGGGAGCAGTAATTTTAGATAATTCTATTATTAATGAAAATTCTATTATTGCAGCAAATTCTTTGATTTTACAAGGAACAATAACAGAAAAAAATAGCATTTACGCTGGAGTTCCAGCAAAAAAAATAAAAAATATAGAAAAAATACATACTAAAGAAATGATAGAAAAAATTGCAAATAATTATTTAATGTACGCAAATTGGTATAAATGAGCAATTTGAATGAATAATGTGAATTTTAATTAAATTTTATTTATGAAAAAAATAATAAATATATTGGGTTTTTTAATATTGGTTTTTTCTTGCGAAAAAGAAAAAGAAATAAAAAATGAAACTCAAAATATAGAAAATTTAAATGGAATTTTTATTTTAAATGAAGGAAATTTTGGAAAAGAAAATTCCAGTTTATCATTTTATGATTTAGAAAATAAAAAAATTTATAATGACATTTTTAAAAATGTAAATAAAAAAAATTTAGGAGATGTTGCACAATCTATTTTTATAAATAAAAATTTAGCTTATATAGTTGTAAATAATTCTCAAAAAATAGAAATTGTAAATATTAATAATTTGAAAAATGTTGCAACAATAAACAATTTAAAATCACCACGTTATTTTTTATGGATAAATGAAAATAAAGCTTATGTCAGCGATTTATATGATAAAAATATCAAAATCATAAATCCAGAAACGCAAGAAATAATAAAAGATATTTTCATTGGAAGTGCAACTGAAGAAATGATAAAAGTAAATAATATGGCTTTTGTTTGCACTTGGTTAGGTGATAAAAAAATTACTGTAATAGATACCGAAACCGATGAAGTGATAAAAATTATTGACACAAATAAAGAAGTTCAAAGTATAGTTTTAGATAAAAATGATAAAATTTGGGCAATTTGCAGTTCAAGTTTTAAGACAAAAAGTAATGCTCGTTTAATAAAAATTAATACAAAAAATTTTGAAATGGAAAAGGAATTTATTTTTGATAATTCTAATTTTTCACCAAAACATTTAGAAATTAATTCTGCAAAAGATACTTTATTTTTTATTTATAATGGAATTTGTAAAATGTCCGTTAATGATAATTTTCTTCCGGAAAAGGCATTTATTTCAAATGAAAATAGAATTTTTTATAATTTAAAAGTTATAAAAAATTCTATTTTTGTAAGTTATCCGGTTGATTATGTTCAAAACGGTTACGTTTTTCAATATAATTTAGAAGGAGAAATAAAAGACACTATAGATGTAAAAATTATACCTTCTTCCATTTGTGAAAAAAATTAAGAACCTAATGTAGCAAGCATTACAGCTTTAATTGTGTGTAATCTATTTTCAGCTTCGTCAAAAACTACAGATGCAGATGATTATCTTTGTTTTCAGTTAATTCCATAGTTTTTTTATTAACTTGATATGGAAGCAATTCTTTTATTCGTTCTTTCCATACTTCTTCTTTTTCGCCCATAGAAACCCAAACATCAGTATATAAAAAATCTGCATTTTTTACTCCTTCTTCTAAATTATCTGTAATTGTCAATTTTGCATTTGTTTCTTTTGCAATTTTTTTACATTCTTCAACTAATTTAGAATCTGGTTGATATTTTTCCGGAGCAACTATTCTTATGTCCATTCCCATTATTACTCCTCCAACCATCAAGGAATTTCCCATATTATATCTTGCGTCTCCGAGATATGCAAGCGAGTTATTTTTTAAACTTTTATCACTATGTTCCAAAATGGTCATAAAATCGGCAAGGACTTGTGTCGGATGAAATTCATTTGTTAAACCATTCCAAACTGGAACTCCGGCAAATTCACCTAATTCTTCTACAATTTCTTGCCCATAACCTCTGTATTCAATTCCATCATACATTCTGCCAAGAACTCTCGCAGTATCTTTCATAGTTTCCTTTTGTCCGATTTGTGAACCTGACGCAATATAAGTAATATTTGCTCCTTGATCTTTTGCGGCAACTTCAAAAGCACAACGTGTTCTTGTAGATGCTTTTTCAAAAATTAAAGCAATATTTTTTCCTTTCAAATTCTTTTTTTCAAAACCAGCATATTTTGATTTTTTTAAATCAATTGCCATATCAATTAAAAATTGAATTTCTTTCTGTGAGAAATCTAACAATTTTAGGAAATTCCTATTTCTTAAATTAAAAGCCATAATTTTTATTTATTTTTTAAATTATAAAAAACAAAAAAAACGATTTTTTTATAAAAAAAAATTTATTTGAAATAAAGATTAAAAAATTTGGCATTTTTTTGAAAAAAAATTTTTTTTAATAAATTATTAAAATTTTTTGTTTTTTGGAAAATTATTTTTGAAATAAAGATTAAAAATTTCGTCTTTTTTTGAAAAAAATTTTTTTAATAAATTATTAAAATTTTTCGTTTTTTGGAAAAATTTTTTTTGAAATAAAAATCCAAAAATTTGGCGTTTTTTGAAAAAATTTTTTTTAATAAATTATTAAAATTTTTCGTTTTTTGGAAAAAATTTTTTAATTATAAAAAATGTTAAAATTTTTGCCTAATTTTGAAAAAAATAAAAAATAAATTTTATGAAAAAGAGTAATAATTTTGTTTCTATACTTATAGAAAAACTTGTCAAAAATATTGATAAAGAAAATGTTAATCTTATTAAATTTGAAAAATGGTTCTCTAATCATATTAAATTATTTAAGGAAGAGGAAATAAAAAAAACTTTATCTTTTAGTGATTCTAGTATGAAAAAATTAATGGAAATTGTACTTTATTCTTATAATGAAGAACAATTAAAAGCAAAATTTATAATTCCTATTTTAAATAAAATAGATTTTATTTTCAATAATGTCAAAGATTGGTATGAATATTCAATACAAGCAACAGTAAATGATGTATTATTTAAAGGAAGGACAGATTTTATGGTTGCTGATGGAATAAAAATTCCCGAAAAACCATATTTTTTTATTCAAGAATTTAAACATTCTAAAAGTATAGCCGATCCAGAAAACCAATTACTCGCAGCAATGATTGCAGCAATAGAATTAAACAAATTTAAAAATTTATTTGGTTGCTATGTAATTGGAAAAAAAATTAAAATTAATGAATATCAATATTTTGTTCACGAAGGATTAAATTCTTTGAAAATTCAAGAATTAAAACAAATTTTCATCAATTTACAATCTATAAAAAATTCAATAAAAAAAAAATTTGACGATTTTAAATTCATAAAATGTTTCATTTTTTGAAAAAATTTTCAAATAAAAATCCAAAAATTTGGCGTTTTTGGAAAAATTTTTTTTTATAATTTATAAAATGTTAAAAATTTCGTCGTTTTTTTGGAAAAAATTTTTTTTCAATTTTAAAAATGTTAAAAATTTTATCGTTTTTTTGAAAAAATTTTTTTTATTAAAAATAAAATCATAAAAAATTATCATTTTTTTGAAAAAAAAATATTTTTGTAAAAAGTTTATAAAAAATTTATTATGAATTATAGAATTGAAAAAGATACGATGGGAGAAGTTAAAGTTCCGTCAGAAAAATATTGGGGAGCACAAACACAACGCTCAAAAGAAAATTTTAAAATTGGTGGTCAAAAAATGCCAATAGAAGTAATTCACGCTTTTGGGTTTTTAAAAAAATCTGCTGCTTATGCAAATTGCGAATTAGGTGTTTTAAGTGAAGAAAAAAGAGATCTTATTGAAAAAGTTTGCCACGAAATTTTAGAAAATAAATTAAATGATGAATTTCCTCTTGTTGTTTGGCAAACTGGTTCTGGAACTCAGAGCAATATGAATGTTAATGAAGTTATTTCTAATCGTTCAAATGTTTTGAAAGGCGGAAAACTTGGTGATAAAAATATATTTGTGCATCCAAATGACGATGTAAATAAATCGCAATCGTCTAACGACACTTTTCCAACAGCTATGCACATATCAGCTTATAAAATGTTGGTTGAAAAAACTATTCCTGGAATAGAACTATTAAAAAAAACTTTGGAAAAAAAGTCTTATGATTTTAAAAATGTTGTCAAAATAGGACGAACACATTGGATGGATGCTACGCCTTTGACTTTGAGACAAGAATTTTCTGGTTATGTTTCTCAATTAGAACACGGTTTAAGAAGTTTGAAACATTCTTTAAAACACCTTTCGGAATTAGCTCTTGGCGGAACTGCCGTTGGAACAGGAATTAATACTCCTAATGGTTATGCAAATCTCGTAGCAAAAAAAATCGCTGAATTTACGAATTTACCTTTTGTATCTGCAGAAAATAAGTTTGAAGCTCTTGCTGCTCACGATGCAATAGTTGAAACTTCCGGAGCTTTGAAAACTATTGCAACAAGTTTAATGAAAATTGCAAATGATATTCGTTTAATGGCTTCTGGTCCTCGTAGTGGAATAGGTGAAATTATCATTCCTGCAAACGAACCGGGCTCGTCAATTATGCCGGGAAAAGTAAATCCTACGCAAGTTGAAGCGATGACTATGGTTTGTGCACAAGTTATTGGAAATGATATTGCAATAACTATAGGAGGAACAAATGGACATTTTGAATTAAATGTTTTTAAACCGATGATGATTTATAATTTATTGATGTCTTCTCGTTTAATTGCTGATGCTTGTGTTTCTTTTAATGATAATTGTGCAATCGGAATTGAGCCAAATCATCAAGTAATTAAAAATAATTTAGAAAATTCTCTGATGCTTGTAACTGCTCTGAATACTCACATTGGTTATGAAAAAGCAGCAAAAATAGCAAAAAAAGCTTATAATGAAAATACAAGTTTAAGGAAAGCTGCCATAGGATTATCCTATTTAACAGATGAAGAATTTACAAAATGGGTAGATCCTAAAAAAATGATAGGTTCTTTATAAAATAAATTATAAAATTGTAAAATTTTTTTTTGCAATTTTATAAAAATTTAAAAAATTTATTGTGTCAAAAAAAAAGAAAAAAGGCTGTTTTATTTTAATTATTTTTATTTTTATTTTATTTTCTCTAAGTGCTTGGATGATTTTTAAATTTTATAAAAAATTTTTTGAAAATAAAATTCAAATAAAAAATCAAGAAGAATATTTGTTTATTTCAACTGGCTCTAATTTTGAAGATGTAATTTTTTTATTAGAAGAAAAAAATTATATAAAAGATAAAAAAGAATTTATTTGGTTAGCTGAAACGAAAAATTATAAAAAAAAAATACATCCAGGTAGGTACAAAATTAAAGACGGAATGAGTACTAATGAATTAATTAATTTATTGCGTTCTGGCTCTCAAACTCCTTTAAATATAATTTTCAATAATATTAGAACGAAAAAACAATTTGCAAAAATTATTTCTGAATTTATAGAAGCAAGTTATGAAGATATTTTTAATTTAATTAATGACGAGCATTTTCTTTCATCTTATAATTTGAACAGCGAAAATGTTGTAATGATTTTCATTCCAAATACTTATGAATTTTATTGGAATACTTCTGCTAAGGAATTTTTTAAACGTATGTATAAAGAATATGAAAAATTCTGGACGAAAGAAAGACGTAAAAAAGCAAAAAAAATAAATCTTAATTTGCGAGAAGTTAGCACTTTGGCATCTATAGTGGAAGAGGAAACAAAAAAAAATAAAGAAAAAAAAACAATTGCTGGAGTTTATATGAACAGACTAAAAAGAGGTATGCTTTTGCAAGCTGACCCAACGGTTATTTTTGCAATAGGTGATTATAAAATTAAAAGAGTTTTGCATAAGCATTTAAAATATAAATCGCCATATAATACTTATCTTAATAAAGGTCTTCCTCCAGCCCCAATTTGTTTTCCATCTATTTCGTCAATTAGTTCTGTTTTAAATTATGAAAATCATAAATATTTATTTTTTTGTGCGAAAGAAGATTTCTCTGGTTATCATAATTTTGCAAGAACTTTAAGACAACACAATGTAAATGCAAATAAATACAGAAAAGCTTTAAAAAGAAGATAAAAATTTTGAAAAAAATCTTTTTTGAAATTCGTCCAAAATTTTAATGTTTTTTTCAAATTTTTATTTCAGCTTTGAAAGTAAAATATTTCAATTCTTTGCCAATTTTTCTAAATTCCCTTTGAAATTTTCTAATGTTGTGATTTGCTCATCTTGGAATTTTTGTACAAACAACAAAACCATAAATATTTTTTTTCTCCATTTGATTGATTTTTTTTTAATAATTAATGGTATTTTCAATTTCTTCATAAGCCTTTTTAACATCTTTACCTTTTAATTCTAAAAAATAGAATGTGTTATTTTTACAAAAAATAAAAGCAAAATCACATTTTTTAATTGCATTATCTGTGATTAATTTTCCATCAACATGAATTTTACAAATAATCGTTTGTTTTGGATTTTGGATAATAAATTGACTTCTGTTTTCTCTAAAAGGAATTATCTTATCATCTTTTTCAATAATATACTTTTGTTGCTCTTTCGTAAATTTACTTTTAAAGTTTTTACAACAATTTAAATTTTGATTATTTCTTTTCATATTTCAAATCTAAAATTGCGTTAAATTCCTCATCTATTTCTTCCGAAACATCATCTATTGCATTTGCATCTATGCTTCTTTCTTCTTTATCCAAAATATCTTTTGCAACACCGTTTGCCACGTAATAAGCACTCACATTATCAAAATTTATCCAATATTTTTCAGGTATAATTTCTCTTAATTTTTCTTTGGTTGCTTCCGGAGAATTTGCTAAATTTCCTGCTTCTATCAAATTAGAAAAAGCTGTTAAAATATATGGGCTATGTGTTGTAATGATTAAATGATTGTCATTTTTCAAACATTTTTCAATAAAAAATTCACTTAGTTTTTTTTGTGTAGAAGGGTATAAATTTAATTCTGGTTCTTCAATAATGAAACATATATTTTCTTTTTTTGAATAATATTCTGTTATCAAAGCTAAAGGAATAACCGACTGCATACCGCTTGAAGTTTGCGTTAATGGTAAATTCTTTGTATCATTAATATTTATAACACTTCTACCATTTTCTTTAAAAATTGTTGTATTTTTTAAAAAAGGAATTTCATAATTTTCTATTTCATTTCTTGCTATCTCAAAGACACGACCAAAGGTAGCAATACAATGAGGAATTTTTACATTATCTTGAATAAAACTAAAAATATTATCTGCAAAATTAGAAATCATAATACGCTCGGAAGGATAATAAACAGGTAATTTAGAAAATCCTAAAGCCATATTTTTGATTTGTTTTACGAAATAGTCAAACATATATTCAAGAGTTTTAGGGTCTTTTAAATCTGCATCTAAAGATTTTAAAAATTTTAAACTTTCAGATGTCCTCATTTGTTTTTTTATTTCTTCTAAAGTTTCTTTAGAAAAATTACTTAGGTTTTCTTTTTTATTTTTTTCAATTTTTTTTATAATACCACTTTCATATTTATAAAGCACGTAATTATTTTCAAATTGAATAAAAGTATTTTCTTCTAAAAAATTAGTAAGATTAGTATCCGCTCATTATAGTATGGTAAATTTCAATTTTTTGCATTTTACAAAAAACGCAACAACCTTAAAATCAAAGCTTTATGGTTTTTGTTTTTTGCGAAA
>NBLL01000070.1 GCA_002084355.1 Bacteroidetes bacterium 4572_128
TCTGTGATAATTGGCAATCCTCCGTACAACGCAAATCAGCAAAATGAAAATGATAATAATCAAAATAAAAGATATAAAAGAATTGACGAACGAATAAAAGAAACTTATGTAAAAAAAAGCATCGCACAAAAAACAAAAGTTTATGATATGTATTCTCGTTTTTATCGCTGGGCATCGGATAGAATTCATGACGATGGAATAATTACATTCATTACAAATCGCAGTTTTATTGATAAAAAAACTTTCGACGGTTTTAGAAAATCTTTAAAAGAAGAATTTAATTATATTTATATTATTGATTTACAAGGAGATATAAGAGCAAACCCAAAAATGTCTAAATCAAATGTTTTTAATATTTTAACCGGAGTTGCCATAGTATTTCTTATAAAAAAGAAAAATACAAATAAAAATGTTATAAAATATTTTTCTCTAAACTTTGAAAAAAAAGATGAAAAATTTGAGTTTCTTATTGAAAATAAAATTTTAAATATTCCTTTCGAAAGAATAATTCCTGATAAAAATGGAAATTGGATAGATATTATAGAAAATGATTTCGAAAAACACATTCCCATTTGCAATAAAAAAACGAAATTATCAAAGAATAAAAATGATGAAAATGCAATTTTTAAATTATACTCTCTTGGAGTAAGTACAGCACGAGATGAATGGGTTTATGACTTTGATAAAAAAAATCTATCAAAAAAAATCAGATATTTTTTTAGGGAATATAGAGAGTTATCTAAAATAATAAAATCAAAATCTTTGAAAAATTATAAAGAAATTCATGATTTTCTTTATAAAAAAGAAACAAATAAAACTATAAAATTTACATCTGAATTGGAAAATTATCTAAGGAAAAATAAAAAATTAATTTATAGAAAAAAACAAATTAGAACAACTTTATATCGTCCTTTTGTAAAAAAATATTTATATTATGATAAAATTATCACACATAGAATTTATCAAAATAAACATATTTTTGGAATAAAAAATCATTTAGAAAATAAAGTAATTTCTTTTGTCTCTGGAAGCAGATTAGATTTTTCAGCTATATCTACAAATTGTATCCCTAATTTAACAATTTTTTCATTAGATCCATCTCAAAATTTACCATTTTATATTTATGACGAAAATAACGAAAAAACTGAAAATATTACAAATTTTGCATTGGAAAAATTTAAGAATTTTTATAAAAATAATGCCATAAATAAAGAAAAAATTTTTTCTTATGTTTATGCAGTTTTGCATAATCCAGCCTATGGCAAAAAATATGAAATTAATTTAAAACGAGATTTTCCTCGTATTCCATTTTATAATGACTTTGAAAAATGGGTGAAATTTGGCGAAGAACTTATGAATTTACATTTAAATTTTGAAAATGCAAAAGCTTATAATTTAGAAATTGAAAATAAAAATTTGCAAAAATTTTCCAATGTAAAATTGCGTTTTAATAAAAATAAAGATGAAATTTTCATCGACGAAAATACGAAATTAAAAAATATTCCAGAAATTGCTTTGGAATATAAATTGGGAAATCGCTCTGCTTTAGAATGGATTTTGTATCAATATAAAGAGAAAAAAATTCGCGATAAAACCATTTTTAAATATTTTAATAATTATAAATTTTCTGATTACAAAAATGAATTAATTGATTTATTAAAAAAAATTTGTACAATTTCTGTCGAAACTATGAAAATTGTTAATCAAATGAAAAATTTATAAAAATTTCATTTTTTATGAAATTATTAAAATTTCTCGTTTTTTGGAAAAAATTTATTTTTAATAAAATATTAAAATTTCTCGTTTTTTGGAAAAAATTTTTTTTATTAAAATATTTAATAATTAATATTAATTTTTTTTTTTAAAGTTTCACCATTTTCATCTACCAAAGTTAAAATATGGTTTCCTTTTTTTGCATTAATTCCAAATTGATGAATATATTGAGTTGTTCCGATAAATTTTTCGTCCAAATGCCAAAAAATTTTTATATTTTCATTTTTGTGAGCAATGCTAAAAACAATTTCGCTTTTTTTACCGTCTAAATCTACAGGAATATAAACATTATTTAATTTTTTTGGATAAATAATTTCCATAGATTTATTCTCTAAAATTCCAGAACAATCTTTTCTAAAAGGAGGCAAACTTTTATAAAAAGGATTTTTTTTCTTATAAAACCATTCGCAAACAGTAGGCAAAATAAAATAAGATTTATGAACAATTTTATTGATATTTTCGCATTCAGAATTGACTCTAAATTGTTCTGTACTATCAAGATGCAATAATTTATGATAAGGACAAAGTGGCGTTTTTAAACCAGATTTTTGTATAAAAGTTTTATCTTTTACATCACAAATTTCACTTGCTTTATAACCACTTTTCCTGCAAATTTCAATTTCTTTCATATCGTCGTAAGGTATGGAAAACCAATTTGATTTTGGCAATAATTTGAAAACATCAAATAAAATTGGAGAAGCATAAGAAATTCCCGTCAAATTTGGACGACCTTCACCGTCAGCATTTCCAACCCAAATTCCAACTGTAAATTTTGCTGTTGTACCGACAGCCCAAGCATCACGAAAACCGTAACTTGTTCCTGTTTTCCAAGCAATTTTTCTATATGAATTATAAATTTTCCAACTGCTTTCTGAAGATGGACGATTAACTTCCAAAAGAGATTTGAAAGTCAAATAAATAGAAGCAGCACCAATAATAGAATTTTCTTCTTTATTTTTAATATCAAAAAAATTTTTTTTCAAATTTTTGCCGTTTTTTTTATAAAAAAAATTTGGTTTTTTAAAATCGTCTTTAAAATAAACACCATTATATTTTGTGTAATGATTTAAAATTCTTGCAAAATCAGCATAAATTCCTGTGATTTCTTCCAATTTTCCCTCTGCACCTCCAAGAATTAAAGACAAACCATAATGACTTGCGGGATAATTTAAAGTACTCATTTTAAGTTTTTTCATTAAATCATAAAAACGTTCAAAACCATAATTTTTTAACATTCGCACAGCAGGAACATTCAAAGAACGAGAAAGAGACTCACTTGCAGGAACCATCCCATCAAAATTTTTATAAAAATTTTTGGGCGAATAACCAGCATAATTTGTTGGAATATCTTTTATCAAAGAGTTTTCTAAAAATAAACCATCTTCTAAAGAAGCCGCAAATAAAAATGGTTTTAAAATACTGCCTGTACTTCTTGGCGAATTAATAATATTTACATCATTATTATGTCGTTTTTTATTGTCTTTTGTATTTCCAACATAAGATAAAATATTACCACTTTCTACATCTAAAACCAAAACAGCAATGTTGAAAATTTCATTATGTGAAAAAATATTTTTATATTTTTCTACAATATTATTAACATTTTTTTGTAAATTAATATCCAAAGTGGTTTTTATTCTTTCGCCTTTATGTTTTTTATAAATTTCTGTTAAAAGATGCGGAGCAATTTGTGGCAATGAAAAAGGTTTTTCAGGAATTTTTTCTGCTTTAGATAAAATCAAAGTTGTTGAATCTATAATTCCATTTTTTTGTAATTTTTCAAGTAATTTATTTCTTTTTTGTAATAATTTATTTCTATTTTTCCCAAGATGTATTAAAGAAGGAGCATTCGGTAAAACTGCTAAAAGAGCATTTTCTGCCCAAGAAAGTTGCTTTTGTGAACGACCAAAATATCGCCAAGAAGCAGCATCTAAACCAACAACATTGCCTCCGAAAGGAGCATTTGAAGAATAAATTGCTAAAATTTCTTTCTTAGAATAAGAGAGTTCTAAAAAAATTGCCATTATAATTTCTATTATTTTCTCAGAAATAGTTCTTTCTTTTCTTCTGTGCATTCTAATAACTTGCATAGGAATTGTACTTGCTCCGCTGACAATTTTATTTGCTTTGATATTTTGAAAAAATGCACGAAATAAAGAAACTGGATTTACTCCAAAATGATAATAAAAATAAGCATCTTCAAATTCTAAAATACAATTTTCAAATTTTTTATTTATTTCCTTATTATGAGGAAAACGCCACTGACCATCGTCAGAAATTTTTGCTCCGAGTAAATTTCCATTTTTATCTTCTATTAATGTACTATTGGGATTTTTTAAAATCTCTTTTGGCAAAGAAAAAAAATATATAAAAAACAAAATAAAAATTATTAAAATTATTATGCGATTTTTCAAAAAAAAAATTTTAAACATTTGTTTGGTCATTATAATTTTTTAAAATTACACATTTTTAAAATATTTTTTGTTTCCATTAAAAAAAATATTTGTTGATTCATATTTCTAAATAAAAATTAGAATATTATATGAATTTTATGTATATATTTTTTAATTAAAAAAAAGCATTAAAAATTTCATCGTTTTTTTTAATTATAAAAATGTTAAAAATTTTGGTTTTTTTGAAAAAAATTTTTTTTTAATTATAAAAATTTTGGTATTTTTATTGAGATAATGTTAAAACTTTCGTTGTTTTTTTCAAAAAAACAATTTAAATTTAAATTATTCTTATCATATTTTTAATGAAAAGTACCTGTTAAAAATAATCTTGATAAATAAATTGTTCCGGATATAATATGAAATCCATATATAAATAATATAAATACTAATTTATTTTTAATATATTTTTCTTTTTCTAAAATTTGTGTCATAATCATTAAAAAAAGAATATTAGAAACAACAAAAATTTGCCAAAGGAAATTTCCATGATTAGCACGGTTTCCAGTTTCTGCTAAAGAAAAAAATAAAAGCAAAGCAAAAAGTATCAAAGATGATATAAACATTTAAAAAATTAAATTTCTTTTTGTTATAAGAAAAAAAAGCAATTGGGAAAGCAAAAGATGTAATTAATGAAGGAATAATATACCATGTTGGAAACCAATTATTCCATGAATTAAATAAAGAAAATATAACAGAAGAATTAGTATCTTTTTCATATATTCAAATATATTCAACAGATAATAACAAAGCCCCGAACACAATAGGAATTAAATTTAAAAAAAATGTTTTAGATAATTTATATTTGTATAATAAAAATAAAGGATAAATAACAACAAAAACTAAGAAAAATGAAGGTTTGGAAAATATATTTAATGCTATCAATAAAGAAATTATATATATTCTTTTATTTTTATGCTCTAATAATTGTTTATATGAAATCCAAAACAAAACAAAAGTAAAGCAAAAGGCATTAAAAATATAGTTGTTGAATTATGCCATACATTAGGTGTAAATTGTCCAAGATAATAAAATTTATTCGTAAAAACTTGAACACTTGGTAATGAAAAAACAAACAATAAAGTAAAAGAAACCATTAGAATTTTCCATTCTTCTATTTTATCAGATATATTTTTCAATTCTAAGTAATCTTTTATTATGTAATAATTTACATAAAATTTCAAAGTATTAAATAAAGATAATATAATAATAGAAGATAAAGCTAAGTTTTTTGTTAAAAAATTTAATAAATAAACTAATCCAAAATATAAAAAATGTCCGGGTAAACTTTTTTCTCAAAATCATTAACAAAAAAATTATGAATTTCTATATCTGTTTTTACTTTAAATTTTAGAATTGAATAAAATATAAAGTAAGATATAAAAAGAACAAAAATTCCAAATGAATTTTTTATATTAAAATAATTTTGTATTTTTTTCATAATTTTGCAAAAAACGATTATAAATTTATTCTATTCGTAAAAAACATTTTTTACAAAAAAAATATAATTTTAATAAAAAAAATTTTT
>NBLL01000071.1 GCA_002084355.1 Bacteroidetes bacterium 4572_128
TTAGAAGGCAGTATTGCTACAGCGGAAAAAATTAAATCAGGAAATCCTCATTGTAAATTTTTTATTTTAACGGAAACTTATGAAGTTGATTATAAAGTAGATCCATCAACATCAAGAATTGATAATATTTTTGTTATAAAAAAAGGAGGACGAAGAGAAAGAAATAATAAGTTTTCTTGTGATGTAATTTATTCATTATATCAAGAAGTTAAAAAACATTTAACAAGAAATTGGAGCGATATTGAAAATAAAATTAAAACTCTAGGCATAATATTTTAATAAAAAATAATGATGTTTTTGTGATTTTTTATTTTAAAAAAATTAAAAAAATCGTCGTTTTTTTTGAAAATATTTTTTTTTATTTTCTTAAAAAATCGTCATTTTTTTGAAAAATATTTTTTTAATTTTAAAAATATTAAAATTTTGGCATTTTTTTGAAAAAAATTTTTTTAATTAAAAATGCTTTTTTTTGAAATATTATATATTTAAATTTGTAAAATTTTAAATTAAATTTATTATGATAAATAATATTAAAAATAACATTGAAAGTCCAGAACAACTTGAAAAACTTTATAGGTCTAATAAAAAAAGTTTTAAAAAAGCATTTTTTGATGTTTATGACGAAATTTCCGATTATAAAATATCTTATTTCTGGAAAATAAGATTAGAATTTAAAAAATTAACAGAGAACGAAAATATATCATATCTTATTATTATTTGCATAATTACTGGATTTTTGATTAAAATTCCACAAATATTTGATATAGATTTAAAAGATTTCTTTTTTTATAGAAAAAATATAGCTTCCATAATATTTTTAGGTTTATCATCTTATTTTTACAGCACAAAAAATTTTTTTAATGCAAAACAGTTTTTAATTTCTATTTTTTTATTTTTAATATCAGTAATTTACATAAACTATCTTCCATCTGACAACAGTAGTAATTCTATAGATTTAGTCTATATTCATTTTCCGCTTTTAATGTGGAGCCTTTACGGTTTAATTTTCATAGGATTTGATAAAAAAAATCAAATGAAACGAATTGATTACATAAAATACAATGGTGATTTAGTGATTTTAATATCAATTATTTTAACTGCTGGTTCTGTATTAACAGGAATAACATTTGCATTGTTTTCAACAATTAAAATTAATATTTCTAAATTTTACTTTGATTATATTGTTATTTTTGGCTTAGTATCTTCTCCAATTGTTGCAAGTTATATAATTTTAAATTACAAATCTGTTATAAATAAAATTGCTCCAATAATCGCAAAAATATTTAGTCCACTTGTTCTAATTACTCTTGTTATCTATTTGATTAATATGCTTTTAACAGATAGAAATCCATACGAAGATAGAGATTTTTTGATAATATTCAACATAATGCTTTTGGGAGTAATGGGAATAATTATATTTTCCATTTCGGAAAGATCAACAAATAATAAGCAAAAATTTAGCGAAATTATTCTTTTTATGCTTTCAATAGTTTCTATTATAATTAATTTAATTGCTTTATCTGCAATACTTTATAGGATGGAAAAATTTGGATTTACTCCAAATAGAATTGCTGTTCTTGGTTCTAATTTATTAATATTTGGAAATTTGATATTAATTATGATTGATCTATACAAAGTTAATTTTAAAGATCAAAAAATTAAAAACCTTGAAATTAATCTTGCAAAATATTTACCGATATATACTATCTGGACAATATTTGTTATATTTATTTTACCATTTTTATTCAATTTTAAATAAAAAAGTATAAAAATTTAGGCGATTTATGAAAAAAATTTTTTTTTAATTTAAAAAGCATTAAAAATTTTATCGTTTTTTTGAAAAAAATTTTTTTTTTAATTTAAAAAATGTTAAAAATTTCATCGTTTTTTTGAAAAAAAAATTTTTTTTATGACAGAAAATTTAAAAAAAAACAATAATCTAATTGGGAAAATTTTTCTTCCTTCTTCAAAAAGCATAAGTAATAGATTATTAATAATTCGTTTTTTATGTGAAAATGATTTTGAAATTGGAAATTTATCAAATAGCGATGACACAAAAATTTTAGAAAAAACTTTATATAAGATAAAAAATTCATCAAAAAAAGATGAATTTATAAAATTCAACATTGGAAATTCCGGAACAAGTATAAGATTTTTAACCTCTTTACTAAGTACACAAAAAGGAAAATTTATTATAGACTGTTCTGAACGTATGAAAAAACGACCGATTTTTATAATGGTAAAAGCATTAAGAGAATTAGGTGCAGATATAGAATTTTTAGAAAAAAAAAACTTTTTTCCTTTGAAAATAATTGGAAAAAATTTAATTTCAAAAACCGTCGAAATGGACGCAAATATTAGCAGTCAATTTATTTCTTCTTTGCTTTTAATTGCTCCAATTTTACCAGATGGTTTAAAAATAATTTTAAATAAAAAAATTGTTTCATCGCCATATATTGATTTAACTTTAAGTTTATTAAAAGAATTTGGTATAAAATTTTATAGAAAAAAAAATGAAATTTCTATAAAAAAAGGTGCTTTTTTAGAAAAAAATTTTTTTGTAGAAAGTGATTGGAGTAGTGCTTCTTATTGGTACGAATTTGCAAGTTTTTCAGAAAATGTAAATTTAGAAATTTACGGTTTAAAAGAAAAATCATTGCAAGGCGATAAAATTGTTCACGAGATTTTTAAAAAATTTTCCATAGAAACTTTTTTCAAAAAAAATTCCATTATTTTAAAAAAAAATTTTTTCATAAAAACGACAATTTTTTTTAAATTTGATTTTTCTGATTGTCCGGATCTTGTACAAACTGTTGTTGTTACACTTTGTTTTTTAAAAATTCCTTTTGAGATTTCAGGTTTAGAAACTTTAAAATACAAAGAAAGTTCCAGAGTAGAAACTTTACAACTTGAATTAAAAAAATTTGGTTTCATATTAAAATATGATGGAAAAATTTTATCTTGGAAAATCAATGATTTTATTATAAATAAGAATAAAAATATTTTCATAGAAACTCACGACGACCACAGAATTGCAATGGCATTTGCTCCGGTAATTTTGAAAAATTATAATTTAAAATTCAACAATCCAGAAGTGGTAAATAAATCATATCCAAATTTCTGGAAAGAAATAAAAATAATGAGGAATTTTTAATTCCTCATTAAAAATTATATTCTAAATCCAATAACTAACATATCGTCTATTTGTTCTCCTTCACCTCTCCAGTTTTCTATTGTTTCGTGTAGGATTTTTTTCTGCTCTTTCATAGTTTTTGGTTGTACATATAATAAAAGACTTTTAAAATGCTTTGTTAAAAATTTTCTAGACTCTTCTCCACCAAATTGGTCTATATAACCATCTGAGAATATATAAATTGTATCACCTTTTTTTATGTCTATTTCGTGATTAGTAAAATTAGGTTTTTCATTAGGATAAATTCCTATTGGCATTTTGTCCGCTCTGGTCTGATATAATTTATATTTCATATATTCTTCGAGTGTTCTAATATTCTGTTTTCTAATTAAATAAAGCGGATTATAAGCCCCAGCATATTGTAATTTATTTGCATTTTTATCAAGTATACACAATGCTAAATCCATACCATCTTGCGATTCTCCAACTTTTCCTGTCTGGTGCAAAGCAGTTTTTACCATATCTCTTAGACTATCTAAAATATTACTTGCATTTTTCACTTCTGTACAATCAGCAGCAATAATTATTATTTTATTATTTTTTTCTTTTATCCAATAAAAATCTCCGGAAACAATATCTTTAGGTTTATATAAAATAAAATGCTCAGGAAGTATTTCATTTATAATGTCTTCTGGTGGTAAAACAGCATTTTGTATAAATCTTGCATATTCTATACTTGAACGGATTTCTCTTGCTTGTATTCTTTCTTTCCCTCTCTGGTTTTCTAATTTTTCTTTCTGAGTTAAAATTTCTTTTGTTCTTTCTTTAATAGTAAATTCCAATTTATGTTCATTTTTTTTTAATTTTTTTTCTCTAAATTTTATAAAACCATAAAGCATGGAACTAACAATTATTGTTATTAAAACATAAAAAGTAAATGTTTTTACAAATGGCGGTTTAATAGTTATTCTTATTGTTGTTCCTTTTCTGTTCCAAACACCATCGCTGTTTGCTCCTTTTACTCTAAAAACATAATCACCGTGAGGTAAATTCATATAATTTGCATAACGTTTTTTTCCTGAATATACCCAATCTTTATCATAACCTTCCATTTTATAAGCATATTCATTTTTTTGTGAAAAAATATAACTCAGCGCAACAAAATCGAAAGAGAAAGCTTTTTCTTCATAAGAGAGTTTAATATGTTTTTTATATATAATAAAAGTATCTAATTTTTTTTCTTCGTTAAAAACTTTAAAGCCAGAAATTACAATTCTTGGAATATTAACATTATTTTTTATATTTTTAGGATAAAAAGCATTCATACCATTAATTCCACCGAAATAAAATTTACCATCTTTTGCTTTACAAAATGAACCAACAAGAAACTCATTACTTTGAAGTCCATTTGTAACATCGAAAGTTTTTGCATCTTTAGTTTTTTTACTAAATCGACAAATACCATTATTTGTACTTATCCATAAATTTCCTTCTTCATCATCAAGTATTCCCATTACAACATCGTTCGGTAAGTAAGTTGGTTCATCGAAAACTTTAAAAGTCTTTTTTTCTCTATCAAATTTATTTAAACTTCCTTTTGTACCTATCCATAAATTATTATCCGAATCTTCAGTTATCAAATATACACGATTGTAAGCTATACTTTGCTCATCATAACGAGTAAAACTTTTATCAGACCAATTAAATTGGTTCAAACCTCCTCCGAGTGTACCAACCCACAAAACACCCAGATGATCTTGATAAATAGTTGTTACATTATCATCACTTAAACTTCTTTCATTTTCAGGGTCATGTCTATATGAAGAAAAAGTACCGTTTATTGTATCTATTAAATTTAATCCTCCTCCAAGTGTAGCCACCCAAATATTTCCATTCCTATCTTCGAATAGTTTCCAAATATTATTATTGTTTGAGTTTTTCTGTCAAATTTATTAATTCCTCCTCCTTCTGTACCCATCCATAAATTATTGTTTTTGTCTTCAATAATCGTTCTTACATGATTATTACTTAAACCTTTTTTATATCCCATCTATTTAAACCTTTATCTACTGTTCCTATCCAAAAAATTCCTTCATTGTCTTCAAAAATAGACCTAATTAAACTGGAAGATAAACTATTTTTTTCATAAGGGTGATTTCTATAAACTTCAAAAACACCAAGTAATTCATTAGTACGACTAACACCAGCAAGGTAAGTTCCAACCCAAAGGACTCCAGACCTGTCAAAATATAAAGATAAAATATTATTAATCCCAAGACCGATAACATTTTTATCTGCCCTATAATTATAAAAATGATTTTTCTTTTTATTTAATTTATTTAAACCATTTTTTTTTGTACCTATCCATAAATTACTCTTACTGTCTTCTACTATAGAAGTAACGTAATTTCCACTTATGCTATTTACATTTTTCTTATAATTATAATGATGGAAATATTTTTTACTTCTATCAAATTTTTCTAAACCTTTATCTGTACCAACCCAAAGAGTATTTCTTCCGTCAATAAATAAGGTATTTATTTTATTAGAAATTATACTCTTTTTATTTAAAATTTGATGTTTAAAATTACTTATAATTTTTCTGGAGACATTTAATTTACTTAAACCTTCAGATGTACCTATCCATAAATTACCTGTACGGTCACCAACTATTTTTTTTATATCATTTGAAACTATAGAGTTTCTATCTTTAAGATTACTTTTATAATTAAAAAATTTCAATTCTTTTCTGTCTTCTAAATATAAACGAGAAAGACCATTTGTTGTGCCAACCCAAAGAGTTCCATTATAATCAACATAAATAGACCTAATATTATCTCCACAAAGACTACTCGGGTCATTTGGATCATGCCTAATATTTATAAATTTATTTTCTATTTTATTATACATACAAAGTCCTTGAGTCTGAGTTCCTATCCAAATAACATTTCCACCAGCTTTATAGCTATCTTCACAAATTGAACTGATAGAATTTCCTGCTATTGAGTTTGTATCTAATGGATTAGCTCTATAAATTTTCATCTTATAACCATCATACCTGTTCAAACCATCTAAAGTTGCAAACCAAAGAAAACCTTTATCGTCTTGAATAATATCAAAAATACTACTTTGAGAAAGACCTTGCTCTATAGAAATATGATCAAACTTTAATCTTTCCTGAGAAAAAAGAGATACAGAATAAATAACTAAAATATATGTATATAAAAATTTAAAAAATTTCATTTATTAAAAAATTTTTAATAAAAAATATTATTTACAAAAATACAAATTTAATTTTTTTATAAAAAAAATTATAAATATTTAAAAAATTTTTTTTATAATAATTAAACCAATAATAATAATAAAAATTATTATAAAATTTAAAAAATTTCTTTTAAAAAATCTCTACTAAATGGGAAATTAAAACTTGTTCTCAAAGTAAAAATCCCACCTCTTTGATTTGAATATGGGTTGATTTCATTAATATCAAAAAAATCTGTATTTAGATAAGTGTTTGGTGTATAATCAAATTCAATATTAAACATTTTTATATTTACGCCAATAAAAATAGTAATATTATCTTTAAATTCTTCTTTTTTCAAATTTCTAAATTTAATTTCTTCATTGAAATTAACGGTTTGTGTTTGTTTAATTTCATAATTAATATTGTATTTCCCACCTATAAAAAAGAAATATTGATTTTCTTCGAAAACACCAAATTTAAGAAATAAAGGAATAGAAATAGATTTAATATTATTTTCTTCTTCCAGAAGATAAGATTTTCCAACAGTATAATATTTATACCTTAAAGTTGTTTCCGAATATTGAGCACCAACAGCAATTCCAGTGTTATTATCTATAAAATCAAAATTCAAAAAAATATCTGCATTGAATGTGGGAGCAAAATAAAAATAAGTAAGAATAAAGATTATTATGCATACTCATACGAGTAGAAAAATAAATACTTTCCCACTGTGAAAACGAAAAATAATGAATAAATAAACAAATTAAAATTGTAATAACTTTTTTCATAATTTCTTTTTATATAAAACGTTTTTATTTAAAAAAAATTTAATATTCCTCATAAAAAACATCATTTTTTTTATTCCAAATTTTTAAATCAAAAATAAAATGTTTTTTTTCAAAAATATTTTATTTTTATAAAAAAAATAAAAAAATAAAAATGAAAAGATTTTTAAATATTTTATTCACTTTTTGCTTTCTAAATATTTATTTTGTGAATTTTGGACAAATGAAAAATTTAGCACCAGAAAAATATTGGGTTCAATTTACAGATAAAAATAATAGCTCGTTCTCTGTAAATGCTCCGGAAGAATTTTTATCCGCGAAAGCAATAGAAAGAAGAAATAGATTTTCTATAGAAATAGAAATTAATGATTTGCCTGTAAATTCCAATTATATTGATTCTTTAGAAAGTCTTGGTTTGGAAATTTTAGGAAAAAGCAAATGGTTTAATTCTGTAATAGTTAAATCTGTTGATACTGTTTTACTTGATACTTTGCAAAATTTATCTTTTGTTGATGTATATCCTCCTTTTTCTAAAAAGAAAAAAGAAAATCAGGTTAAAGAAAAAAATAGAAATTTAAATTTCCAAAAAAAAATCGTTCCAAATAAGAAGCAATTTAAAAATAATGTTTTTGATTATGGTTTATCTTTTAACCAAATTTCTATGTTAAATGGTCATATATTGCATAATATGGGTTTTCAGGGTCAAGGAATGGAAATCGCAATTATAGATGGAGGTTTTTATAAAGTTGATGAATTACCATCTTTTGATACTCTTTTTGAAAATAATCAAATTTTAGGTACGAGAGATTTTGTAGAAAATAATAATAATGTTTATGACGAAGCAACTCACGGAATGATGGTTTTATCAACTATAGGAGGAAATTATCCCGGCAAATTAATTGGTACTGCACCGAAATCTAAATTTTGGTTATTACGTTCGGAAACTGTAAATTCTGAATATTTGGAAGAAGAATTTTACTGGACTGTTGCAGCTGAATTTTCTGATAGTGTTGGGGTTGATATTGTTACAACTTCTCTTGGCTATTCTACTTTTGATGATCCTTCGCAAAATCATGATTATGAAAGTTTAGACGGTGAAAGTTCAATAATTACAATTGCATCTAATATTGCGGTAACTAAAGGTTTATTTCTTGTATCAAGTGCAGGAAATTCTGGAAATAAACCATGGCATTATATTACTGTTCCTGCTGACGCAAATGATGTTTTGACGGTTGGAGCAGTGGATAATTTTGGAATTTATGCAAATTTTAGCTCTACCGGTTTTACTTCTGACGGACGAATAAAACCAGATATTACTGCTCAGGGAGTTTTTGTTGTTATGCAAAGTGGAAGTGAAGAAATCGGAACAGGAAATGGAACTTCTTTTTCTTGTCCAATTATAGCTGGTTTAGTTGCTTGTTTATGGCAATCAAATCCAGAAGTTTCTAATTTAGAACTTTTAGAAATAATTAAAAATAGCTCTGATAGATATGAAAATCCAGATTCTTTATATGGTTATGGTATTCCAGATTTTGAAAATCCATTTAAAGAAAATTTTTCTATAGATATTTCTGATATTGAAGATACAGAATATATAAATATTGAAATTTTTGATTTACTTGGTGTTAAAATTTTTAATGAAAATTTAGATTTAAAAGATTTTAAATCTAACAAAATTGAAATTAAAAACCTTTTTAATTTTCAAAAAGGAATTTATATTTTAAATATAAAAACAGATAAATCTTCATTTAGAAAAAAATTATTTAAATTATAATTAAAAAAAAAACGACGTTTCTTTTATTATAAAAAATTAAAAATTCATCATTTTTTTGAAAAAAATGATGAATTTTTAATTTCAAAAAAAACATTAAAATTTTGGCATTTTTTGAAAAAATTTTTTTTTATTTCAAAATAAAAACATTAAAATTTTGCATTTTTTGAGAAAAATTTTTTTTAAATTTCAAAATAAAAACATTAAAATTTTGGCATTTTTTGAGAAAAATTTTTTTTTATTTTAAAATAAAAACATTAAAATTTTGCATTTTTTGAGAAAAAATTTTTTTTAAATTTCAAAATAAAAACATTAAAATTTTGGCATTTTTTGAGAAAAATTTTTTTTAATTTCAAAATAAAAACATTAAAATTTTGGCATTTTTTGAGAAAAAATTTTTTTAATTTCAAAATAAAAACATTAAAATTTTGGCATTTTTTGAGAAAAATTTTTTTTAATTTCAAAATAAAAACATTAAAATTTTGGCATTTTTTGAGAAAAATTTTTTTTTAAATTTCAAAATAAAAACATTAAAATTTTGGCATTTTTTGAGAAAAAATTTTTTAAATTTCAAAATAAAAGCATTAAAATTTTGGCATTTTTTGAGAAAAATTTTTTTTTAATCTCATAAAAACATTAAAATTTTGGCATTTTTTGAGAAAAATTTTTTTTTATTTCAAAATAAAAACATTAAAATTTTGGCATTTTTTGAGAAAAATTTTTTTTAATTTCAAAATAAAAACATTAAAATTTTGCATTTTTTGAGAAAAATTTTTTTTTAATTTCAAAATAAAAGCATTAAAATTTTGGCATTTTTTGAGAAAATTTTTTTTTAATTTCAAAATAAAAGCATTAAAATTTTGGCATTTTTTGAAAAAAACTCAAATATTTTAAATATTTCATTTGAAATTATAAAATGAAAATTCAAAAAAACTAAATATTTTAATATTTTATTAAAAAAATAAATTTTAATTTTAAACGTTTTCAAAATAAAAATTATGAAAAAATATTTATATTTTTCACTATTATTTTATATATTATTTTTTTCTTGTAAAAAAGAAGAAGAACCCAAAAAAGAAATAAAAACACCTGTTTTTTATTTTGACGGAATTCTTGATGGTGAAATATTATCTATAGATGCTGGTATAAATAATTTTTATTTAAATACATTTTTCTATTATGATACAAATCAAGTTTGTTCTTATGTTTCAGATTTTATACAAATTAATTGTGATACTTGTGAGGAAAAAATATCTTTTAAAATAAGAGATTATAAAAAAAATATAGATAACTCAAATTCAGATATAAATGAAATTTTATATACAGGAAATTATATTTTTAGAAATTATAAAAAAGCAGAGAAAAAATATAGAATTTCTTTTTTATCCGATATAGAAGAAAAAAATTATGAAATATTAGAATATAGTTGGGATTTTGGAGACGGTAAAACTTCTAATTTAAAAAACCCTGTTCATTTGTATGATGAAAAAGGTAAATATCAAGTTTGTTTAAATATAAATTTTTCAGATGATTATGAAAAATCAATTTGCAATGAAATTATTATTTCAGATGATGAAATTTCTTTCGATGAAATTGATTTTAATTACAATATAAATTTGTTAAATGTAACTTTTGAACCAGAAGTAAACAATCAAAATTTTAATTATTTATGGGATTTTGGTGATGGAAATATCTCAACAGAAATTTTTCCCGAGCATAATTTTAGCGAAAACGGTACTTATAAAGTTTGTTTGACAATTGATAATGGGGAAGAAGAAAGAAAATTTTGTAAGAATGTAGAAATAGAACATATTATTTATAAAGTAAATTTTTTTCATAATTTATCTGAAAATACAAATTTAGACGGAATAAATTTTATTTGGAATTTTGGAGACGGAACAACAGAAAATCAAATTTTAAACCCTACACATATTTATGAAAAAAAACGAACTTATGAAGTTTCTTTTTTTGTATGGAAAGACGGAGAAAATGACACTTCAAAATTATATAATGAACTTATAATAGACCACAGATGTGAAACAGATTTTTATTACGAAATATTAGAATTAGACGAACCAAAAACAGTATTTAATTTTTCTTCAAATTATGTTTCTGAAGCAACTAATTCTTTTTACTCATGGGATTTTGGAAGTGAAACAGGAACATCTAATGCTCCAAATCCTGTGAAAAGTTTGCCAACTTATGAAATAAATAAAGTTTGTCTTTATAATTTTGACAATTCTTTTTGTCAGATTTCTAAATGTAAAAATATTCTTGTTGCAAATGAATTTGAAAATGATTTTTTTGAAATAAAATTTTACCCAAGTGTAAATTTAAACGGAGAGATTAATTTTAGTAATTGGGCTTTTGGAGATGGACAGGATAAGTTGCAATATGGAGAAACAAGAAAAATTTCGCATTTTTATTTAGATGAAAATAATTATGATTTAAATTTAGATATTACTTTTAATTTAGATTCACAAGTTTTAATTTATCCATACCGTAAAACAATAAATGTTAAAGTACCAGATACTTGTCAAACTTTTTTTATTCAAAAAAGAGACACAAATTTATCTTTGAATAAAATTTATTTAGAAATTATTCCAGACCCAATGGAAAATGAAGAAGTTTATTTTGAAATAAATTGGGGAGATTTAACAATTATTGATGTTCTTCAAAATGATAATTTATCTTTTGAACACTCTTATAATTTCAATGGTTTTTATAATGTTTGTTTAAAAGTTTTTAGAGTGAATGATGGTTCTTTAAAATTTGAATTTTGTAAAGATTTATATATATTAGAATATACTGTTCCAAATGTAGAAGTTTTTTACCAGATGTTTAATTTTTCTCAGAAAAAAATTATTAGTAATTTTTCTTATGAGCATGATTATAAGATTGAAAATTTTCCAATTATTAATTTTAATTATAAAAAAAATTTTTATGATTCTCTGCCAATTAATTTAGATTTTTCTAATGTTGTAATTGAATATAAAACAAAAAACGGAGAAACTTATTCTTCTTATTTTGCCGAGCAAGATGAAAATTCTTATTTTGAAATTGTATCTATAGAGGATTACAAAAATAATATGAATGGATATAAAACAAAAAAAATAATCGTAAATTTAAGATGTTATTTATATAACGAAAACGAAAACGGAAATATAAAAATAGAAAATGGAAAAGCAATTATTGCAATTTCTTATCCATAAATAAAATATTTTTTTTTATTTTATTTAATTATTTTTGTAAAAAGAATAAAAAATTTTCAATGAAAAAAATAATAATAATATCTTATTTTATTTTTTCTAATTTCTTTATTTTTTCTCAGGAAGAAATGGAAGTTGATACTTTTTCAACTTTGATAGTTTTAGAAAATCAAGAAGCAGAAATTTCTTATAATGCTGGAATAGAAAATTTTAGTAAAAAAAAATACAAAGAAGCTTTGAAAAATTTTTCTGATGCAATTTCTTATAAACAAGATTTTTATGCCGCTTTTTATAATAGAGGAAATGTAAAAATACATATAAAAAATTTTGACGGAGCAATAGAAGATTTTAATAAAGCAATAGAATTAGACGAATTTAGATCCAGTGTGTATTTTTTTAAAGCATATTCATATTTTTTAAAAAATGATTACGAAAATGCAAAAAAAAATTTTGAAATTTCTATTTCTAAAAATTTTGATAATGCAAAGGCATTTTATTATAAAGGTGCTTGCGAATTTCTTTTGGGAAATTATGAAATAGCAATAGCCGATTATTCAAAAGCGATAGAAAAAATGCCTGAATATCCAGACGCTTACAACGACAGAGCAAGTGCTAAAAGAAAAATTGAAAAATATGACGAAGCAATTTCTGATTATAATATAGCTTCGAAATTAGACGAAAATATGGCAATTTCTTTTAATAATAAAGGAAGTGTAAAAAGAAAACAAGGAAATTTCAAAGGAGCGATAGAAGATTATAAAAAAGCAATTTCTTTAAAACCAGATTATTACATCGCTTATAATAATATTGGACTTGCAAAATATGAAATGAAAAATTATGAAGCATCTATAAAAGATTTTGAAAAAGCAATAAAAATAAAAAAAAATTATGTTTTTGCTTACAATAATCTTGCAACAGTAAAAATAAAATTAAAAAAATATAAAGAAGCTATTCAAATTTTAGATAAAGCAATTTCTTATGATGAAAATTATGCTTCAGCATATTTCAACCGTGGGATTGCAAAAGAAATGATGAGAAATTATCAAGGTGCTTGCAAAGACTGGAAAAAATCCCACGAACTGGGAATTGAAATGGCAAAAAATTTTATTTTTGATTGTAATTAATAAAAAAATTATATCCGAAAAATTGAAAAAAAAATATTTTTTTATTAATCAATAATTTTTTATAAAAGGTTATAGCTATAATTATTAATTTAAAATACCAAACAAAATTTCAATATTTTTTAATTTGAAATTTAAAAAAAATTTTTTTTTCAAAAATCATCCAAAATTTTAATATCTTTTAATTTTAAAATAAAAAAAATTTTTCAAAAAATCGTCCAAAATTTCAATATTTTTTAATCTCAAAATAAAAAAAAATTTTCAAAAAATCGTCCAAAATTTCAATATTTTTTAATCTTAAAATAAAAAATTTTTTTTATAAATTAATTTTATTCAAAAAAATATAATTTTAAAAAAAATTAAACGTTATTTTAATAAAAAAAATTATGGAAAAAAAATCTTATATTTTTTCAGAAATTTCATATAAAATATTAAATGAAATCGCTGATTTTAAACATTACGAAGTTTAGAAATTTTTAAAGAATGGTTTAATTTCAAATATGAAATTAATAAATTTGATGAAGAATTTCTTAAAATATTAATAAATAAAAATTTTTTTAATCTTGATTTTTATTAGAAAATCAATTATATCGCATTTTATATTCCTTTTTTAAATAAAATAGATTTATATAATGAATATTTTAGATCATGGTTTGCATCTGAAATGCAAGGAATAATTAATGGACATAAATTAAATGGGTATTTAGATTTTATGATGCATTGGAGACTTAAAACCAGAAAAACCATATTTTTTTATTCAAGAATTTAAAAAATCTGTTTCAATTCCAAAACACCCAATGGGACAATTATTAGCACAAATGGCGGTTGCCATTAAAATAATAAAGGAAAAGAAATGCGAGGTCATATAATATTGGTAGATTTTGGTTCTTTGTTGTTAGAAAAAAATTGGTGAATCTAAATATCAATATCACGAATCTAAAGTTTTGACGATTGAAAATTAATGACTTAAAAAAAATATTTATAAATCTTAAAGCGGTAAAACACTATTTTTTAATTTCAAATTAAAAAAAATTTTTTTTCAAATTCGTCCAAAATTTTAATATTTTTTAATTTGAAATTAAAAAAAATTTTTTTTCAAATTCGTCCAAAATTTTAATATTTTTTAAATTTTCAATTAAAAATTTTTTTTTGAAAAAAATCAAAAATTTTAATGATTTTAAATTATTAAAAAATTTTTGAAAAAATCAAAAATTTTAATTAATTTTACAATGAAAAATTTTTTTTTCATAATTTGCTAAAATTTTTAATATTTTTTAAAAATTTTGATTTCTTTAAAATATTAAAAATTTTTACATTTTTATGAAAAAAATTATTTATTTAAAATAAATTTCTTATTTTTGTTAAAAAAAATTTAATTTGAAAAAAAAATAAAATATATGAACTGTATAATTATAGATGATGATAAGCTTTCTCGCAGAATAATAGAAGAATTTATAGCGAAAACAGAAGGCTTAAAGTTAATTGCATCTTATCCAAGTGCTGTTGAAGCATTAAATGTTTTTAATAAAAAAGATGAAATAAATCTTGTTTTTCTTGATATTGAAATGCCAGAGATGACTGGTATAGAATTTTTGAGTAGTTTTAAGGTACTTCCAAAAATAATAATTATGTCTTCAAAAGATAAATACGCAATAGAAGCATTTGAATATGATGTAATAGATTATCTTTTAAAACCTGTTTCTTATGCGAGATTTTATAAGGCTGTAAGCAAAGCAAATTTTCGTGAAAATGAAGATAATAAAGAAATTTTTATTAAAAAAAGTTCCACTTTGATTAGACTTAAATATGCTGATATTTTATGGATAGAAGCATTAGAAAATTATGTTATTGTAAATACTTTTGACAATAAACATACCATTCATTTTACAATGAAATCAATAGCAACAAAACTTCCAGCTAACAGTTTTACGAGGGTACATCGTTCATATATTGCAAATACTAATAAAATTGCGATGATAGAAGATAATATTTATGATTCTAAGACAATTATTTTTACAACATATAGGTCAAACTTCTGATTTTCCTTTGCGATTAGAAATAGAAAAAGCAGAAGGAATTTATATGTTTGACAAATATGGAAAATCTTATATAGATTTAATTTCTGGAGTTTCGGTAATCTTATGGTTTATGGTGAATACATACAAGCACCACAAATTAATTATGCAAAATTATTAGTTGATAATTTACCAAAATCTTTAAATAGTGTTTATTTTGTAAACTCCGGAAGTGAAGCAATAGAAGGAGCAATTAAACTATCAAAAAGATACACGAACAGAACAGAAATTATTTCTTTTAAAAATTCTTATCACGGAAGCACAAGTGGTGCTTTGAGCATAATGGGAAATGAAGATTTTAAAAATTCTTTTCGTCCTTTACTTCCTGATGTGAATATTATTAATTTTAATAATTTCAACGATTTAGAAAAAATTACAGAAAAAACTGCTTGTGTTGTTGTGGAAGCTGTGCAAGCTGAAGCTGGGATTATTTTACCAGAAAAAAATTTTTTACAAAAATTAAGAGAAAAATGTAATGAAAAAGCTACACTTTTAATTTTTGACGAAATTCAAACTGGTTTCGGAAGAACTGGAAGTTTATTTGCCTTTTTAAAATTTAATGTTATTCCGGATATTTTTACAATAGCGAAAGCGATGGGAGGCGGAATGCCAATAGGTGCTTTTGTTTCGGATAAAAAAATAATGGATAGTTTTAAAACAAATCCTATACTTGGACATATTACAACTTTCGGAGGTCATCCTGTTTCTTGTGCTTCTGCCCTTGCTTCTTTGGAAGTTCTTTTGAATGAAGATATTATTTCGCAAGTGGAAGAAAAAGGTCAATTATTCAAATCTTATTTGGAAGGTCATAAAAAGATAAAAAATATTCGTGGCATAGGATTATTCTACGCTGTAGAATTGCAAGATTTTACTATTTTACAAAAACTATTAAAAAAGTGTATAAATTACGGTTTAGTTTTTGATTGGTTTCTTTTTAATGATAAACATTTTAGAATTGCTCCTCCTTTAACAATTACAAAAAAAGAAATAAAAAAATCTTGTGAAATTTTAATAAAATCTTTAAATGAAATTTAAATTTTTTTTTATAAAATTGCTTTTTAAATTTACAAAAAATGATAGAAGAAAAACAAAATATAGACATTGATTTATTAAATGAAAAGATAAAACAAAAAAGTAGTTTTATCAGTACAATTTCATCTGAGATGTCGAAAGTTATAGTTGGACAGAAAAATCTTATAGAAAGTTTATTGATAGCTTTATTATCTGATGGACATATTTTATTAGAAGGAGTTCCCGGTTTAGCAAAAACTCTTGCAATTAGTACTTTATCAAAAGTTATTGACGCTGATTTTAGTAGGCTACAATTTACGCCGGATCTTTTACCTGCGGATTTAATTGGAACATTAATCTACAGTCAAAAGAGCGAGAGGCTATGCAGGAAAGACAAGTTACCATAGGAGATAAAACTTATTTACTTGATAAACCTTTTCTCGTTATGGCGACACAAAATCCAATAGAACAAGAGGGAACATATCCGCTTCCGGAAGCACAGCTTGACAGATTTATGTTAAAAACGGTTATTTCTTATCCAAAAAAAGATGAGGAGCAACTTATTATTCGTCAGAATTTATTAAAATCTTTTCCTGTTCCGAAAAAAATCATAGATGTAGAAACAATATTAAAAGCAAGAGAAACGGTAAAAGAAGTTTATATGGATGCAAAAATAGAAAAATATATAGTTGATATTGTTTTTGCAACACGTTTTCCTAAGGAATTTGGCTTGGATAAAATTAGCCATTTTATTGGCTTTGGTGCGTCTCCTCGTGCAAGTATAAATCTTGCAAAAGCTTCTAAATCTTACGCTTTTATTAAAAGTAGAGGTTTTGTTATTCCGGAAGATGTCAGAGCAATTTGTTATGATGTGATGCGTCATAGAATTGGTTTAACTTATGAAGCAGAAGCAGAAAATATTACAACAGAAGATATTATTACTGAAATTTTAAATAAAGTAGAAGTTCCTTAAATTAATAAATGGAATATATTTATTTTTAAAATAAAACAAATTTTTATGAATTTTCAAATTTAAAAAATTTGTTTTATTTTTTCAATAAAAACAATTACACCTTATGGTAATGCTTTTTAATTTAAAAATTAAAAAAAATTTTTTTTTCAAAAGATCATCCAAAATTTTAATGCTTTTTAATTTAAAAATAAAAAAATTTTTTTTTTTCAAAAGATAGTCCAAAATTTTAATGCTTTTTAATTTAAAAATAAAAAAAATTTTTTTCAAAAAACGTCCAAAATTTTTAATTTTTTAAATTTAAAAATTTTTTTTCAAAAAAAACGCTAAAATTTTAAGATTTTTAGAAATTCACAAACAAATTGGAGTTTAAAAAAAACCTCCAATTTAAAAATTTTTTTTTCAAAAAACGTCCAAAATTTTAACATTTTTTAATTTCAAAATTAAAAAAAATTTTAACCTGTACAAACCTAATTTTCAGGTTTTTTATGATTTTTTTTGAAAAAAGTTTTTTTTATTTTATGGAATTTTTTTCAAAAAATTCCACCTTAAATTATTAAATCATTTCTAAAGCTTGCTTTAGGTCTTTTATAATATCTTCTACATTTTCTATTCCAACAGAAAATCTAACTAAACTATCAGTTATTCCAGCTTTTAATTTATCATTTTTTGCTATTCCTGCATGGGTCATAGAAGCGGGATGTTGAATTAAAGTTTCAACTCCGCCAAGAGAAACTGCAAGAGTTGCTAATTTTACATTGTCCATTAAAATTTTGCCCTCATTAAAACCACCAATTAGACCAAAACTAATCATACTTCCATAGCCAAACATTTGTTTCTCAGCAAGTTTTTTTTGCGAGAAAGAATCTAAACCTGGATATTTTATCCATTCTATTTTAGAATGATTTTCTAAAAATTTTGCAACTTTCATCGCACTTTCCTGAGATTTTTCTACTCGTAAAGCAAGAGTTTTTACTCCTCTACTCACAAGAAATGCTTGATGTGGGTCCATATTACAACCCATATAAACCATAGTTTTACGTAATTTATTGTAAATTTCTGGCTCTTTTGCTATCAAAACACCACCAACAATATCAGCATGTCCATTAATAAATTTTGTTAAAGAATGTAAAACCACATCAACACCTAAATCCAAAGGTCTTTGTAAATATGGACTACAAAAAGTATTATCAACAACAACAATAATATTGTTTTTTTTTGCAATCTTGCAAATTTCTTCTATATCACTAAGTAACATAGTTGGATTTGCTGGCGTTTCTATGTAAATTAATTTTGTATTTTTTTGTATGGATTTTTTTATCAGTTCCAAATCAGAAGTATCTATATAAGAATATTCAACACCAAATTTAGAAAAATGACTTTCCATAACTCCTCTACTCGGACCATAAACAGCATTTGTACTAATCATATGACTTCCTTTTTCTAAAAAAGTCATATAAGCAGTTGTAACAGCAGACATTCCAGAAGAAGTTGCTATACCTCCAAAACCATTTTCTAACTCAGATAAATTAATTTCTAATGCTTCTATAGTTGGATTTCCAATCCTTGTATAAATATACCCTTTTTCTTTCCCCGCAAATAAATCTGCTCCATGTTTTGCATTTTTGAACGCAAAAGTAGAAGTTTGATAAATTGGAGTTACAGCACTTCCAAATTCATCTTTTTTATGACCAGCATGAACCAATTTCGTTTCGAAATTAAGATTTTTTGTATTCATAATTATATAAAATTTTTTTCAAAATTAAAAAAAAATTAAAAAAATAATTTTAAAATCATTATAATTTTTAAATTATTAAAATTTTGGTCATTTTTTGAAAAAATTTTTTTTTAATTGAAATTAAATAATTAAAAAAATAATTTTAAAATCATTATAATTTTTAAATTATTAAAATTTTGGTCATTTTTTGAAAAAATTTTTTTTTAATTGAAATTAAATAATTAAAATTTTGGTCATTTTTGGAATTTTTTTTTTTATAATTTGAAAAATCATTAAAATATTTGATTTTTTTGAAAAAAATTTTTTTATAATATAAAAAATCATTAAAATTTCATCGTTTTTTGAAAAAAAAATTTTTTTTGATTATAAAAAATTATTAAAAACTTGACGTTTTTTTGAAAAAAAAATTTTTTTAATTATAAAAAATCATTAAAATTTCATCGTTTTTTGAAAAAAATTTTTTTTTAATTATTAAAAATTATAAAATTTCATCATTAAAAAAAAATATTTTTTTCAAAAATTCCTCATTAAAAATTAATATCTTAGCCATTTCCATAATTCTTTGTAATTTACTTTTTTTCCGTACATTAAAATTCCAACACGATAAATTTTTGATGCCATCCAAGTTGTAAGAATAAAGGATAAAATTAACAAAAAGGAAGATAAAATTATATCAAAAATAGGTGGGTCGAAAGGAATTCTTATTAACATAACGATTGGCGAAGTAAATGGAATTATAGAAAACCAAAAGGCAATTTGACTGTCTGGATTTTTAATAACTATCTGTGCAACAATAAAAGATAAAATTAATGGCAGCGAAATTGGTATCATAAATTGTTGAGTGTCGGTTTCATTATCAACAGCAGCACCAACAGCAGCAAACAAAGAAGAATATAATAAATAACCTCCAAGAAAATAAAAAATAAAAAATGCAATAGATTTTATTATTGTAGAATATAAATCTACAGAAGTTAAATTATCAAATAATTTGTTTATTTTTTTCTTCTCTTTTTCTGGACTTTGTTCTAAAATTTGCTCTATTTGATCTTTATTGTTTTTTTCAATATTGTCTATTAAAAAGGCTTTAGAAATATTCGTCAGAGCGAATAATAAAATAACCCAAATTAAAAATTGCGTTAAACCAACTAATGCAATTCCTACAATTTTTCCCATCATTAATTGAAATGGTTTTATAGATGAAATTATTATCTCAATAATTCTACTTGTTTTTTCCTCTATAACACCACGCATAACCTGAGCACCGTACATAAAAATAAATATATATATCAAAAAACCCATTCCTATACCAAGTATGGCGGCAATTTCTGTAGAACCTTTATTTTCACGACCGTCTTCTCCCCAAATTATAGTTTCAAGATTTATGTTTATATTTCTTGCTTCATAAAGTTCTTTCTCTAATTTTTCGGCATCTATATTTTTATCTATTTTCATTAAAATAGAATTACGTTTACGGATTTCCAATTTCTCTTCTATGAAATCAGAAACCGTCATTTTTGTTTCTATGGAAATATTTTTTTCTGAAAAAATAGAGAATTTTTCTTCTTTTGTAAGATACAGAATTGCATAATAATTTTCCTCTTTAAATTTTTCTTTTATAATTTCTAAACCTTCATCTTTTATAAATTTAAAACTTACGTTTTTCCTTTTAATGAAAGATTCATCTTTATTAAATAATTTAGATTGATTTACAACAGCAATAATTTTTGAATCATCATCCTCCATATTCATTAATAATGCCGGAAGTATCATCAAAGCAGCTAATAAAATTGGAGTTAATAAAGTCATAATTATAAAAGACTTTTTTTTAACTCGTTCTAAATACTCTCTTTGAATAACTAAAAATATTTTATTCATAATTTATTTTTTTTGCAAATTTAATAAATTTAATTTTTTAAAATTTTACTAGCATAAATAAAATCCTCAGATAAAATTTTAACAAAATAAATTCCATTTTTTAAATCGTCTATAGAAATTTTTGTAATTTCCTCATCATATAAATCTTCTAAATTTTTCACCTTTTTACCAAAAATATCGTAAATATTTACAGAAAATTTATTTTGATTTTCATCATTAAATTTTATAGAAATTTCATTTTTTGCAGGATTAGGATAAATTGAAGGCGAATTAAAAGAAAGATATTTTGGTGAACTACCTGGAAAATCACCAAATTTTACAGGAATTGAAATGTTCGTTTGATTTGGAATGTTTGTCTCAAAATTTATATTTCCAATAAATGTTTCATTTTTTACTGGGCAAAAGCTGTACATTTTTAAATTTATGACCTCACCAACTTCTATAATTTTTTCTCCTAAGGCATAAAATTCTTCTCCATTTTCAACAAATAATAGTTGAAGATCATTATCTAAATAAGATAAATTTATTGTTTGATTGCCATTATTCACAATTGAAATATTGTAAATTCTATCACACATTTCAATAAAAACAGTATCTACCGAAAAAACTAAGGAATAATTTTCATTTTCAACAGAGTTTGATGCAAAAGATGTAATTCTATTTGCTAATTGTGGATAATCTACATAAGGATTTCTATTATTTTGAAAATCATAAATATCATTATTTCTAATTTTTTCTATTTCTGTCGGCGGAAAATCATTATTCCAATTTTTCAAACTTGATTCTTGTGCATAAATAAAATTATTATAATTTTCATAACGATTTACAAAATATAACATCGCTCTTGCTGTTGCACCCTTTTGCTCGTCTCTTGGCTCAAACATATTACTACCTTGTTTAGAACCACCTTCTTCCCAAGTTGGATTGCTTACAGCATGAAAAGGATAACTACTTCTTATTCCATTTGCAGAAACATCTGTCGGAAATAGATGATGAATATCTGAACGCATTGGCAAGTTTTCATTAAATAAAGATTGCGGAAAAGTATGCTCACAATTTATGTCGTGATTGCTGTATAAATTACTTCTACTTGTATAACCAACTGCAAGTCGTCCAGTATAAACACATTCTATAGTATTTTGATTTGCTCCCTGACCATTGACTTTTTTATTATCAATAATCATATACATTTCATCTCTGGATTGATTATAACCGTGTGATTGATAACCACTTGAAATAATATTATTCAAAGTTTCTTTTAACTCTTGCTCACTTTTATTTTCTGTATTATTATAATAAGAATTGCTATATTTTCCTTGTCCACGTAAATCGACAGATAAAGAATAATATTCATCAGAAGAATTATGTGCAATAATTAACATTTCTGAATTGTGATAAATGTTATGTTTTGGAGAGAATTTTACCCAAATATTTTTAGTTTCATTTGCTTCCAAATAAAAACTGTTTTCTGAAATAAAAAATGCTTTTTCACCATAAGTTTCAAAAAAAACATTTTCAATTTCTACATTTTCAATTGCAGAAAAAATAAGTTCTACACTGTCAATTTCATTTTCATAAACATTTCCAAAATCTATTTCTTCTAAATTTACAGAAATTGGCTCAAAATCTTCATAAGATTTATTATAAGTTTGAAAACTTAAAAAAAACAATGAAATAATGATAATAAAAAAATTTTTCATAATTAAAATTTTAAAATAAAAAAACAAATATAATAATTTTATGATTTTAATTTTTAATTAAAAAAATTTTTTCAAAAAAACATCAAAATTTTAATGATTTTTATTATTTTAATAAATAAATTTTTTATTAAAATTTATTTTTATTTGCAAAAAAATAAATAATGAAAAATTATAGTCAAATTAATAATATTACTGCTTGGTTTACTTTTTTAATTGCAAGTATAGTTTATATAATGACGATAGAACCCACTGCAAGTTTTTGGGATTGCGGCGAATTTATAACTTGCTCTTATAAATTAGAAGTTGGTCATCCGCCGGGTGCTCCGTTTTTTATGTTAGTAGGAAGATTTTTTACAATGTTTGCTTTTTCTCCGGAAAATGTTGCCTTAATGATAAATATTTTATCTGCTATGTGTAGTTCTTTTACAATATTATTTTTATTCTGGACTATTTCACATATTTCAAAAAGAATAATCACAAAAAATAATAAAAAAGACTTAAAAGATTCTCAAGTTATTGCAATAATGGGAAGTTCTTTCGTTGGCTCTATGGCTTACACTTTTTCAGATACTTTCTGGTTTTCTGCTGTGGAAGGCGAAGTTTATGCTATGTCTTCTTTATTTACTGCCTTAGTTTTTTGGGCTATTCTAAAATGGGAAGACGTTGCAAACGAAAAACAAGCAAACAGATGGATAATTTTAATCGCATATTTAATGGGTCTTTCTATAGGTGTTCATTTATTAAATTTACTTGCAATTCCTGCTATAGTTTTTGTTTACTATTTTAAAAAATATAAAATAAGCAAAAAAGGAATTGCAATTGCATTTTCTATTTCTATCTTAATTCTCGGAACTATACAATATGGAATTATTCCGCAAATTGTAAATATTGCTTCTAAGTTTGAATTATTGTTTGTAAATGTTTTTGGAATGCCTTATAATTCTGGAATAATTTTTTATGTTTTAGTTTTATTTTCATTAATTATTTATGGTTTAAAATATACCATTGAAAAAAAGAAAGTTGTTTTAAATACTATACTATTTTATTGTCTTTTACTGTAATTTTAATTGCTTATTCTTCTTTTTCTTTAATAGTAATTCGTTCACTTGCCAATCCACCTATGGATCAAAATAATCCTGATGATGTTCTTATTTAAACAGAGAACAATATGGAAGTAGTCCATTGCTTTTTGGACATTATTATAATGCTCCTATGTTAGACAGTGAAAATGGAAATGCAATATATATAGAAAAAGATGGAAAATATAAATTATTAGATTATAAACCAGTTTACAAATATGACCGCCGTTTTGAAACTATATTTCCACGTATGTATAGCGGTCAGGAAAGTCCAGCAAATCATGTGGAGGGTTATAAAAGATGGGGAAATATAAAAGGTAAACCAATAAAAGTTAAAAATAGAAATGGAGAGGAAAAAACACTTTATAAACCGACTTTTTCGGAAAATTTAAAATTCTTTTTTAATTATCAAGTTGGTTTTATGTATTGGCGTTATTTCTTATGGAATTTTGCCGGACGACAAAACGACATACAAGGTAGCGGAGAAGTAAATCACGGAAACTGGATAAGTGGAATTCCTGTAATTGATAATAATCGTCTAAGCGGAATTGAAAATATGCCGGAGCATTTAAAAAATAATAAAGCACATAATGAATATTATTTTTTGCCGTTAATTCTTGGATTAATAGGTTTAATTTTTCATTATAATATTTCCAAAAAATCTCATGTTTATGACTTTTGGGTAATTTTATTATTGTTTATTTTCACTGGACTTGCAATTATTATTTATACAAATCAAGTACCTTATCAACCTCGTGAGCGAGATTATGCTTATGCAGGTTCATTTTATGCTTTCGCAATATGGATAGGAATAGGAGTTTTTGCTTTATATGATTTTTTAAGCAAAAAATTAGATGGAAAAATGTCGGCTATAATTGTAACTTTTTTAAGTTTTTTAGCGGTTCCGACTTTAATGGCAAAGGAAAATTGGGACGACCATGACCGTTCAGATTGTTATACGGCGAGAGATTTTGCAAAAAATTACCTCAATTCCTGTCAAAAAAATGCTGTATTATTTACAAATGGAGATAATGATACTTTTCCTCTTTGGTATGTTCAAGAAGTTGAAAATTATCGTACAGATGTCAGAGTAATAAATTTAAGTTATTTTAATACCGATTGGTATATTGACCAATCCAGAAGACAAAATTATGAAGGTTTACCGATAAAATATTTATTAAAACCAAAACAATATGAAGAAGGAAATCGTGATGTTGTTTATTTAATTCCTAAATTGGATAAACATATTGAATTAAAAAAAGCCATGGAATTTGTAGCTGACGATACTGAAAGTACAAGAGTTGAAGGATATAATTATATTCCAACAAAGAAGTTTTTTGTTCCAGTTGATTCTGCAAAAGTTGTTAATAATGGAACTGTTTCCCAAAAAGATGCTAATAAAATTGTTAATCGTTTGGAGTTTGATCTGAGTAATAAAGGTTATTTAAGAAAAGCCGAGTTAATGGTTCTTGATATGTTGGCTTCTAATAATTGGGAAAGACCGATTTATTTTGCGATAACTGTTGGTAGAAGTAGTTATTTAAATTTAGAAAAATATTTCCAGTTGGAAGGACTTGCATATAGAATTGTTCCGATAAAAAATAATTCTAATAGACAAATTGGAAGTCTTGAAGAAGACCTTATGTTTGATAATATGATGAATAAATTTGTTTGGGGCGGAATAGATAATCCAGAAGTTTATTTGAATGAAAATAACAGAAGAATGATGAGTAATTTTAGAAATAATTTTGCCAGATTAGCAAGAAAACTTGCAAAAAAAGGAAAAAAAGATTCTGTTATGAAAGTTCTTGAAAGATGTGAACTTTTGATTCCAAATGAAAATATGCCTTATAATTATTATAATTTAATGCACGCAGAAATTTATTATCAAATAGGTGAAGATGAAAAAGCTAAGGAAATTTTAGAAATTCTCGCAAAAAACACTCAGGAAGATTTAGATTATTATTTTTCAATAGATAAAAAAAATACTCCATTAATTCAAAGAGATAAAGAAATGTCTATGGCGATTTTGCAGGAAATTGTAAGAATAACTGGAAATTATAAAAAAACTGAATTAGTAAAACGTTTTAGAAATCAATTAATGATAAATTACGAAAAATATCAGAAAAATTAAAATTAAAAAATTAAAAAATACATAAATTAAATTTATGTATTTTTTTTTAATAAAAAAATATTTT
>NBLL01000072.1 GCA_002084355.1 Bacteroidetes bacterium 4572_128
AAATCATTCATATACGGATACTCATCAAAAAATACCAAACTTGAATAATTTTTCTTCAAACTGACATTTGTTTTTTGTTCTTTTAGCTCATTTACTTCATCTTTCTGACAAGAAACAAAAGCAACAGCAAGAAATAAAACAATAACTAAATTCTTTAACATAACTATAAATAAAAAATTAAAATTCCGTTAATAATTTTGTAAAAATAAAATAAAATAAAATAAAAATAACAAATACTTTCTCAAGTATTCATAAATGCTTGCAAATCAGATTATTATTTTTTTTATATATAAAAATATCAAAAATAAAAATGCGAAAAATATGTTTTTTATGCGCCTTGCGGTGTTTTCACCGCACAATTATTCATCATAAGTTTATGATATTTTTTAAAATTAAAAAAAAATTTTTTTTAATAAAATGTTAAAATTTTGACGATTTTTGGAAAAAAATTTTTTTTTAAATTAAAAAATATTAAAATTTTGGACGATTTTTTGTAGTTTTTTAACTTTGCCAAAGTTAAAAACTTTGGCAAAGTTAAAAAACAAAATTTTGGACGATTTTTGTTTTTAGATGATTTTTGAAAAAAATTTTTTTTTTTTAATCATAAAAAATTTTTTTATTTGTTTTTTTATTTAATTTTGTGTTTTAAAAATGCTGATGTATTAATTTTTCATAAACAATAGAAAAACTCATATACGTGATATTGAAAAATTTAAAGAAGGAAGAATTAAACATTTTTTTTAATTAAAAAAAAACAAAAAAGTGGGGAAACCTTATAAAAAAGGTATATGTGAGCGATGTAGAACATACGGATATGTAAACGACCATCACACCGTACCTAAAAGAATAAAGAAAGAAAAAGAACAACAAAGAAACTATACGTCTTTGTTTAAATTGTCATCAGGAATTACATGAAACTCTTCCTGACGAACCACAAAGTGAAAGTTTTTATAAAAACTTCACATTAAAATGGATTGCAGGAATACTTTTATTATTAATTGTAATTGGCGGAATTTTATTAAAAACAAATTTAATTTTTTTATGAAAACAAAAATAGGAGAAATTCTACTTGATACAGGTGTTTTGCTGCTTGGAGACATAGCAAATCTCAAAAAAATAAAACAAGAAAAACATCAAATTACGAGAATTTTTAAACATAAAGATACAAAAACGTTATATGAGCAAGGAAAAAATTTTAAGAAATTTACGGATATTTTGTTGAATGAAATGACTGTGAACGAATTAATAGAAAAAGAAATCCTTGTTGAACAACAACATGTAAATGATTTTGACTTATCTACTGAGAATGTTTTAAATGACCTTGAAAATGGTTTTAAACAATTGAAATTTGAAACTGGTGTAAACGGAAAAGCATTTGCAGTAAATTCAATAAATGGAGAGGGATTTTATCCTGTTTATGCAGAAATTAATGAAAACGGAATTGAACAATTAGTAATTGATTTTACAGAAAAAGAATAAATATTACTAACCCTGTGATGCAGTGTTTTCAAGCACAATTATTCATCATAAGTTTATGATATTTTTTAAAATTAAAAAAAAAATTTTTTTAAAAAATATTAAAATTTTGGCATTTTCTGGAAAAAATTTATTTTAATAAAAATATTAAAATTTTGGCGGTTTTGGAAAAATTTTTTTTAAATAAAATCTTAAAATTTTGACGATTTTTAAAAAAAATTTTTTTTATAAAATATTAAAATTTTAGCGGTTTTTGAAAAAAAAATTTTTTATAAAATATTAAAATTTTGGCGTTTTTTGGAAAAATTTTTTTTTTAATAAAATATTAAAATTTTGGCAGTTTTTGAAAAAATATTTTTTTAATAAAAAATTAAAATCTTGGCGATTTTTGGAAAAATATTTTTTTAATAAAAAATTAAAATTTTGGCGGTTTTGGAAAAATTTTTTTTAATGAAAAATTAAAATTTTGGCGGTTTTGGAAAAAAATTTTTTTTAATAAAAAATTAAAATTTTAGCGATTTTTGGAAAAATATTTTTTTAATAAAATATTAAAATTTTGGCGGTTTTTGAAAAAATATTTTTTTAATAAAATATTAAAATTTTGGCGGTTTTTGAAAAAATTTTTTTTTTAATAAAATATTAAAATTTTGGACGTTTTTTTGAAAATTTTTTTTTAAATAAAATATTAAAATTTTGGCATTTTTTGGAAATATTTTTTTTAATAAAATATTAAAATTTTGGCGGTTTTGGAAAAAAATTTTCAACCTGTACAAACCTAAAATTTTTCAAAAAAATGACAATTTTTTGGGTTTGTATATTGAAAAAATTTATTGAAAAAAAATTTTTTCCAAAAACTTTTTTCAAAAAAACATTAATTTTTTGGGTTTGTACAGGTTGAAAATTTTTTTTAAAAATCGTCAAAAATTTAATATTTTTAAAATTAAAAAAAAAATTAAATATGAAACATAAAACCATATTTTCTCGTAAAGAGATAAAAAAGAAAGTAAAAAATTTCACTTTAAAAAGAATAAAAAACAAATCTGAAAAAATTTTTTTGATAAAAAATTGGCAGGAAAATATTAAATCTAAAAAAATTCTTTTTCAAAAAGAAGAGGAATTACAAACACTTTTTTTGCATACTTTTTTCGGTGAAATTTTATCATATAATTATAAAAATTCTGAAAAATGGAATTTAAGCATAGAAACAAAAACAAATTTTGATGCTACAAAATCTGACGGTGCACTTGGATTTTTTAAAATAGAAAATGAAAAAATTATTTCTGATGTTCGTACGGTTATTGAATTGAAAAATGCAAAAACGATTTTAGATAAAAAACAAAATCGCAAAAATTTCAAAGGTAGTCCAATAGAACAAGCATTTATGTATGCAAGTAAAACAGGCGAAAAATGTAAATGGATAATTGTTTCTAACTTTCTGGAAATCAGATTATATCAAAAAAATGATATTAATAAATATGAGTCTTTTGACATTTTAGAACTTCATAAAGAAGAAGAATTTAAACGATTTTATTATTTATTATCTTACGAGCAACTTTTCCTAGAAAAACAAAATTCTGTAATTGAAATTTATTTAGAAAATCGTCTTGAATTGGAAGAAAATATTTCTAAGGAATTTTATTCTCATTATAAAGTTCTAAGGGAAATTTTTTTACAACATTTGATAAAGGAAAATAAAAATATTCCGCATTTAAAATTACTTGAATACACACAAATTTTAATGGACAGAATAGTTTTTATTAGTGTAATAAAAGATTTTGATTTAGTTCCGTATAATATTCTTCCGAAATTAGAAGAAATTACGAAAGAAATTTGGGAAAACGATAATAAAGAACTTTGGCGACAATTACAAAAATTATTCAAAGCAATGAATAAAGGAATGTCGCCGAGATTGCAAGAGTTTAACGGTGGTTTATTTAGAAATATTCCGGAATTAAATAATTTGATAATCAAAGATTATTTTTTATCAAAATTATTCGGACTTTATAATTATGATTTCGAAAGTGATATGAGTGTCAATATTTTAGGACATATTTTTGAACATTCTATTTCTGACATTGAAAAACTAAAAGATGAAATTAATGAAAATCGTTTCGAGGAATTAGGGGAAAATATAGAAGAAGTTTTTCAAAAAAAAATTTCTAAGGAAAATACAGAGAGGAAAAAATATGGTATTTTTTACACGCCTGAATATATTACAAGATATATGGTGGAAAATACTATCGGTAATTTTCTCGAAGAAAAAAAGAAAAATATTGGCATTGACAAAAGAAATGAATTTTTTGACGAAGAGCTAAAAAATCAATTTCAATTATTATTAAAATATAAATTTTTCCTCAGTAAAATTACAATTTTGGACCCTGCTTCTGGCTCCGGAGCTTTTCTGACACAAACTTTTGATTTTCTTTTGAAAGAATGGAAATTAATAATTGAGTTTTTGAAAAAAATAAAAAATTTATTGAAAAATAGTAAGGAAAATAAAAAAATATTTTCCGAAATAAATGATTTATTAGAAGATTTACAAGAGTGGAAAATAAAAAAGTTTATTTTACAAAATAATCTTTTTGCTGTTGATTTAAACACAGAAAGTGTAGAAATTACTAAACTTGGTTTATGGTTGAAAACGGCAAATAAATATGATTCATTAGCAATTTTGAATAATATTAAATGTGGAAATTCTTTGATTGAAACAAAAAAAATTGCTGGCGAAAAAGCATTTGATTGGAATGATGAATTTCCTGAAGTAATGAAAAATGGCGGTTTTGATATTATTCTTGGAAATCCTCCTTATGGTGTAAATTTCAAAAAAGAGGAAAAAAAATATTTAAATAAATTTGATAATTTAGTTCCTGATTATGAAATTTATTATTATTTTATCACCAGGTCTTTGAATATTTTAAATAAAGATGCTATTTTATCTTTTATTATTCCTAATACTTTTTTATCTAATCATTTTGCTAAAAATTATAGACAAAATATTTTAGATAATTTCACCATTTCCACATTAGTTGATTTGTCTAAATTAGATGTTTTTGATGATGCAAATGTTAGAAATTGTATAATTAGCATAGAAAATAAACAAAATAAAAAATCTACAAAATTTTCTATTTATTCTGAAAATGAAAATAAAATCAATACAGATAAATATCTTGATAAAACTTTCTTAGAAAAAGAAATTAAAAATTGGCTAACTTTATTTACAATGTCTGAAAAAATGGCAAAAATAATTCTTAAAATAAGAAAAAGTAAATTTATTATTAATGATCTTTGTGAAGTTTCGCAAGGTTTAATACCTTACGATAAATATCGTGGACATGATGAATATACAATAAAACATAGAATTTGGCATTCAAATAAAAAGAAAGATAAAACTTATAAAAAGGAATTAAAAGGTGGTGATGTTAAACGTTATTCTTTAAATTGGAATGGTGAAAATTGGATAAGTTACGGTAATTGGCTTGCTGCACCAAGAAAAATCAAATTTTTTATAGAGCCTCGTATTTTAATTCGTGAAATAGCTGAAAAATCTTTATTTGCAAGTTATACGGAAAAAGAATATTATAATACACCTTCTATTTTGAATATTATTCAAAAAAATGAAAATTATTCTTTAAAATATATTTTAAGTATTTTAAATTCGAAACTAATTGGTTGGTATCATTATCATACTTCACCTAAAGCTAAAAAGGGATTATTTCCTAAAATTTTGGTTAATGATGTGCGTAATATTCCAATAGAAAAACTTTCCTTAGAAAAACAAAAACAATTTATTTTCAAATCGGAATTAATGATTTCTTTAAATAAAGAAAAAAATGAAGAAATTAATGATTTTTTGGAAACATTAAAAGAGGAAAAAAATATTTTGTTAAAAACAGGCAAAATTTTAAAGAATTTCTGGAAATTAAATTTTTCTGAATTGAAAGAGCAATTAGAAAAACAAAAAATTAAATTTTCCATTGGAAAAGAAAATAAAGAATGGAGAACTTATTTTTTAAAAACTTCTAATAAAATTATTAATTTGGAAAATGAAATTTCTAATTTGAATGAAAAAATTGATAAAATGGTTTTTAATTTATATAAATTAACAAAATCAGAAATTGAATTTTTGAAAAATTTTAATTGTTGATTTTGAAAAATCTATAAAAAAAAAGTTTTTTTTCAAAAAACGACCAAAATTTTAACATATTTAAATATCTAAATTAAAAAAATTTTTTCAAAAAATCGTCCAAAATTTTAATATTTTAAACATTTGTAATTTGTTTTATTGAAATCTATTATCTTTGCGAAGCGAACAAAATCACTTCTTAGAAAATTTGTTTTCTAATTTTCAATTATTTATTTAGGTTTTATCGGATTTATTTTTTCAAACTTGTTAAAATCCTTTTTGTTGTAAGTCCATATTTTTTCAATTTTATTTGCTTTCATTGTTGCTGCAATAGTTGCATCGTGAATATTTTGTCCTTTAATCTGATTATCAACCATTATTTTTTGCAGTTCTTTTATGACATTCAAATCTACTGAACAAACAGTAAATATAGATTTAAAATAATCAATCTGCATATTTGCTTGTTCTGGTGTTAATGGATTTTCAAGATATTTACCATTTGTTACGACAGCATAAAATTCTCTCAGTATTTGAGTTGAAATTATCAGTTGTTTATCATTTTCATATAGTTCATTCAATAGTGCAGTTACAGTTTGATGTTTTTCAATATCAAAATCTTGCAATGTTAAATATACCAATATGTTTGTGTCTAAAAATTCTTTTTTAAATTCTCGTTCCATATAAATCTTTTCTATTAAATTTTTGTTTCATTCCATTACAGGAATATATCGGTATATTTAACTTTTTATTACCTTTTTTCATTTTGTCTTCATTTGAAAATGAATAATGCATAAACATTTGTTCTGTAAAAATTTGCTTTTCCTCAAGCATTAAAAATATCGCATAATTAAAGAGTTGCGAAAATTTTTCATCAGATAATTGTTTTATTACACTGATTAATTTATCTACGGTTTCTTTTTGTCCGACAAGCATAATTTTTATTTTTAATTTCTATTTTTAATAATTTGTTAATTCAAGCATTTGTTTGATATTTTACAAAAAAACATAATTTTTTAAATTAAAAAAAACAAATATAAAATATATTTTGTATTAAAAAAAAATTTTTTCAAAAAAAACGGCCAAAATTTTAATATTTTTAAATTCGAAATTAAAAAAAAATTTTTCAAAAAATGACCAAAATTTTAAGATTTTTAAATTTCGAAATTAAAAAAATTTTTTCAAAAAACGTCCAAAATTTTGAGTTTTTTAAATTTTGAAAAAATTTTTTTCAAAAAACGCCCAAAATTTTAATAAATTAAAAATTTAAACTAATTCCTAAACTTGGCATAATTGGTAATTGTTTTACAACTTTATTATTTTCTGCATCTATATAAAAAATATTTTCTCTGTCGTAAACATTTGTAACACTTAAAATTACTTTCATAAAAAAATCTTCATCGAAAGTAAATGTACGTTTTAAATTTATGTCTAAACGATGATAATACGGTAAACGTCCTTTATTTAATTCGCCATAAATTGTACCTATTTCTCCTGTTGCTGTGGTATAATCAAAAACTAAAGCATTATTTAATGTTAATTTTTCATAATAACCAGCCCTTTTTGTAAAAGGAAAACCTGAACCTAAATTCCATCTGGCACTAAATTCCCATTTTAAACCCTCACCAAAAACATAAGAACTAACTAAATTAATATTATGTCTTCTGTCAAAATGTGGCTCATATTTTAATATATTACCACCTAAATCTATTGTTCTTTCGACAAAACCTAATGAATAAACCATCCAAAAATAGAACTCATTATAATCATATTTTAATAAAAAATCTACACCGTATGCATCTCCTTTTTCAATAATAAAATCATTTTTCAAATAATCTGGATAATGTGAATTTTCATAATTGTCTTCGTATAATTTATTTTTGTTAATATTTGTAACTTGCGTATTTTGTTTATAATAAGCTTCTATATTTATATCTATTTTTTTTGTTAAATCGTACTCAAAACCAAAAATTAAATGACGAGATTTTTGTAATTTATGAGTAATTTCTTCTCCGTCGAATTCCTCTTGTATATTTTCTGGACCAGAAAGAAATCCATAAAATAAATTTACAACATCTCTATCCGAATTTGAAGCGATTAAATTTTGAGAATAAAAACCAGCAGATAATTTTACCCTTAATCTATCAGTAATATTATATTTTAAACCAAAACGAGGCTCCGGAGAAGAATTAGAAAGAGAAGCATAATAATGAAATCTAAAACTTGGCTCTATTAAAAGTTTTCCTAAGGTTTTTTTATATTTTACATAAGCTGCTAATTCGGTGGTATTTTCTTCCTGAGTTATTTTCATTCCTACAGAATTTTGAAAATCAAAAATCGTTTTAAAACCTAAGGTTTCTATGCCGTAAGATAATTCGTCTTTTCCTATGAAATAAATGCTTTTATCAAAGCAGATGAATTTTCCGGAACCATTATCAAACTACTACCAAAACCAAGAGAGTTCCAATTTAAATTGGAAATAAAATTATAATTTACTTCGTCGGTAAAATTATAAGTAAAAAAATTTAACTTACTACCATTCCTATTATTTATAGAAACTTTACCGTAAAAATCTGTATAATTGAAAGGCAATCCATCTTCATTTGCGTAAGTGTATAATTTTTTTGAAGTTTCTTCAAGATAAGAAGTTTTTAGAGAAAAAAGAAATGACGAACTTGATTGAGATTTTTCTTTATATTTTTTCAACGGACCTTCTAACAAAATTTTCGAGCCAAAAGTACTCATAGAAATTTTTCCTGCAAATCTCTTTTTATTTCCGTCTCTTGTTGTTACGTCCATAATTGAAGAGATTCGTCCTCCATATTCGGCACTAAAACCTCCAGTATAAACGTCAGTATTTCTAATAATATCGGCATCAAAAACAGAGAAAAATCCTATGGAATGAAAAGGATTATAAACTATCATTCCGTCAAGAAGGATTTTATTTTGTATGGGAGAACCACCACGGATATAAAGTTGTCCACCTTGATCTCCGGTAAAAACAACACCCGGAACAACTTGAAGATATTGTGCAAGGTCTGGCTCCGCTCCAATACTTGGAATTTTTTCCATCTGCTTTGGAGAAATTTTTATCACAGAAGTACGAATTTTTGTTTTCATTTCTTGCTTCTCAGCAGAGATAACAAATTCTTTTAATTTTATAGAACTTTTATTAAGAAAAAGTTCCATTTTTAAAATGGTATTTTTTTTTATATTAATTTTTTTTTCTATTGTTTCATAGCCGAGATATTTTACCGTCAAAAAATAATCTCCAACAGGAACTTTACTAATATGATAAAAACCATCTACGTTTGTTGGAACACCGTGATTTGTATTTTTTTTATCTAATGTTTGTAAAAAAACGTTAGTGAAAATTATTGGTTCGCCATTTTTTTTATCGTAAACAAAACCTCTAACGCTTCCTGTTTGAGAAAAAGAACTAATAGAAAAAATTAAAAATATTGAAATATTAATTAAATTAATATAATTATTTTTCATAATAAAAATTGTATTTTATGCAAATATAAAATTTTTTAATTTCAAATTGAATTTCAAATTTCAAAAAAAATGATGAATTATTAAAAAAAAAAATTTTTTTTATAAAAAAATTAGGGTAAACAGATTTTCAATCGGTATAATTATAGTTTTTATTAATTTAATTTTAAAAATTTTTTATGAAATTGATGTCAAGAGTTTTAGGAATAATGACAGTAAGCATTTTAATATTATTTTGATGACCTTAAAAATGAAACATTTTCGATAGAAGATGATATTTTAACAGAAGGAGAAGCATTAGTAAGAAATGGAGGAAATCGTTTTTTCGAAAGAAATATCATTGAAGATATTGTAAAATTAGATGATTGCGATTATCCTGTGGCAGGAATTGTGGAATTTTCTTTGAATGATGTAAATATTTTAAGCGTAGATTTCGGTGATGGAGAATGTGATAATATCGCTACACAAACAGTAAATGGAGAAATTTTAGAATTCGAATTACCTGAGTTTGAATATAATTCTCAAAATGGAAATAACCATCAAGGAGGAAACAACCATCAAGGTGGAAACAACCATCAAGGTGGAAACAACCATCAAGGTGGAAACAACCATCAAGGTGGAAATAATCATCAAGGTGGAAATAATCATCAAGGTGAAAATAATCATCAAGGTGAAAATAATCATCAAGGTGAAAATAATCATCAAGGTGAAAATAATCATCAGAATTATTATCAAGGAATTAATCATTCGCACCTTATTGTAAAAGAAATTGTTGAACCTTTAGTTAGAATAGAAGATTGTAATTATGTTGTTTCTGGAATTATTGAATTTTATGCAAACGGTGTATTGCTTGCAAGCATAAATTTTGGTGACGGAGAATGTGATAATATTGCAACAATAACTATTAATGGAGAAGTTGGTTAGAATAGAAGATTGTGATTACATTGTTTCTGGAATAATTGAATATTACAAAAACGAAGAACTTATCGCAACTATAAATTTTGGCGACGGTGAATGTGATGAATTTGCTACTAAAACTTGCAACGGAGTTACAACTGAATTTAGCATGTCTAATTTCGAAGGCTGGCAGTAAAAAAAATTTTTTTATATATAAATTGTTTAATTTGTAAAAATTAAACAATTTTTTTTAATATAAATAAATAAATTGACAGAAGAAACTTTTAAATATATTTATAATAAATATTTTGATAATATAAGAAGATATTTATATTATAGGTCTAATGACACAGAACTTTCTACAGATATTGCTCAGGAAGTATTTATTAAGTTTTGGAAAAAAGATTTTAAATATAATAAAAAAACAAAATCTTTATTATATAAAATTGCAAGTAATTTATTTGTTGATTACATTAGGAAAAAGAAAAATGAAACAGAATATTTGAAAGAAATTAAATTTCAATTTAAAGAAGCAAGTTTAGAAAATAATTTAGAATATAAAGAATTAAAAGAAAATTATGAAAAAAAACTTGCTAGATTACCAGAAAAACAAAGAACTACTTTTTTAATGCACAGAATGGAAAATTTAAAATATAAAGAAATTGCTGAAAGGCTGAAAGTTAGTATTAAAACAGTAGAAAAAAGAATGAGTATGGCTTTGTCAGAACTAAAAAAAATAATAAATTATAAATGAAATTTAAAGATGAACATAAAACGTTTGATGGTGATAATTTTTTCGAAAAGATAGAAATTCCTTTTGAAAAAACTAAGGAAGAAATATGGGAAAATTTTTCTAAGAATTTATTAAAAAAAAAGGCACAAAAAAGAAAAAAATTTTTTTCAATATTTAAAATGTCTGTTGCTGCTGCAATAATATTTATTTCTGGAATTTCTTACATTTTGAAATTTCAAAAGGAAACAATTTTTTCCAAAAAAGCAGAGCATATTTCTCACAAATTGCCTGACGGTTCTATAATTGAATTAAATGCAGAAACTTCGATTTCATATAATAAAATTTTTTGGTTTTTTAAAAGAGAAGTTTTTTTAAAAGGTGAAGCATTTTTTGAAGTAAAAAAAGGAGAAAAATTTAAAATTTTTTCTGATAATGGAATTACTGAAATTCTTGGCACAAGTTTTAATATTTATGCTCGTGATGATAATTATAAAGTTTTTTGTAAAACAGGAAAAGTAAAAGTTTTAAGTCGAAAAACAGATATTAAATTAATTATAAATCCTAATGAAATTGCTTTGTTAAATGACAAAAATAAAAATGGAAAAATAGAAAAGATTAAATCTGAAAATGTTCTTTTTTGGAAAGAAAATAAATTTAATTTCAATTCTGAAAATATCGTAAATGTGTTTAAGATTTTGGAGAGACAATATAATGTAAATATTAAATTAGAAATTCCAAACAGCTCGGAATATATTTATACGGCTTATTTTAAAAAACCAAATTCCATAGAAAATACATTAAATTTAATTTGTAAAACTTTTAATCTTAATTTTATAAAAATTAAAGAAAATCAATATAAAATTTATCATAAATAAAAATTTTTTTCAAAAAAACGCCGAAACTTTAATATTTTTTAATTTCAAAATAAAAAAAATTTTTTTTTCAAAAATCGTCCAAAATTTTAAGATTTTTTAATTTCAAAATAAAAAAAATTTTTTTTCAAAAATCGCCCAAAATTTTATGATTTTTTAATTTCAAAATAAAAAAAATTTTTCAAAAATCGCCCAAAATTTTAATATTTTTTAATTTCTGAATTTATACAATGTTTTTTATAAACATAATAATCTCATTATTAGATATATTTTCTTTTTTTGATTTATCATAAATACTAAGTAAATGCACCTCTTTATCAATCACTTTTACTAAAGTAATAACACGTCCACCACCAGATTTTCCTCTTCCTTTACTTTTTATTGCAATTCTAATTTTAAAACAATTTTTCCCAATATCTTTACCTGTTTTTGGATTTTTCTCAAGCACCTCAATAAGGATTTTTATCTAATATTTTAAAGACCTATATTTTTTAATTAGTCCTTTAAGTTCTTTTTTAAAGTTTGATGTTACAAGAATATTATAACTCATATAGAAAATCTTTTGCATTTTGCAATTGTATTTTACCTTCTGAATGAAGTTTAGACTCTTCAAAAGCAATTTGAAGTTTTTCAAAAAATTGATTTTTTTCCTTATAAATTTGTAATTCTTCTATTTTTTCTAAATTTTTTTGTATATTATACCAATCAGCCATAGATAAAATAACAGCATTTCTATTTCCTATATTATCTGTTAAATATTGTAAATTTACCATTTTGTTAAAATTTTTATTGACAATAATAAATAAAAAAACTTAAATGATATTTTTTATTTAAAAAAATTTTTTTTCATAATTCGTCCAAAATTTTAATATTTTTTAAATTTCAATTAAAAAAAATTTTTTCAAAAATCGTCCAAAATTTTAACATTTTTTAATTTCAAAATAAAAAAAATTTTTTTCAAAATTCGTCCAAAATTTTAATATTTTTTTATTTGAAATTAAAAAATATTTTTTTTCAAAATTCGTCCAGAATTTTAACATTTTTAATTTCAAATAAAAAAATTTTTTCAAAAATTGTCCAAAATTTTAACATTTTATAATTTCAAAATAAAAAAAATTTTTTCAAAAAATGACCAAAATTTTAATATTTTTTATTTTGAAATTTAAAAAAAAAATTTCAAAAATCGTCCAAAATTTTAATATTTCTTATAATTAAAAAAATTTTTTCAAAAATCGTCCAAAATTTTAAATCTTTAAAATTCAATTAAAAAAAAATTTTTTCAAAAAATCGTCCAAAATTTTAACATTTTTAATTTCAAATAAAAAATTTTTTTCAAAATTCGTCCAAAATTTCAATATTTTTTAAATTTAAAATAAAAAAAAATTTTTCAAAAAAGCCCCAAATTTTAACATTTTGAAAATCAGAAATAAAAAAAATTTTTTTGAAAAAAAATGCCAAAATTTTTTTATTTTTAAATTTAAAAATAAAAAAATTATATTAGATTATTTATTTAATTTTGTAAATATTATTAAAAAATAATTCAAAAAAACAAAATGTAAAAATGAATATATTTGCAAATATAGAGGGTATTAAGTATAAAATTAAAATTCCAAATGAATTAAAAGTAATTGATTTTAAAGATTTTAATATAAATAATATTCCTTCGTCGTGTATTATTAAAAAAAACAAAGTCAATTTTGCAATATCAAAGTGGGTTTCACCAAAAAGAACACGCTCATATCCTTTTGAAAGAGTTTATAATACATTATCTGTTTCTAAAAAATTAACTGTTATTCCAATTATTAAAGATGAAGGCTTAAAAGGTGATAGAGATTTTATTCAGTGGGACACTGTTTCGCTTATGAGTTTATTAGATGTTTATGTAATTTTTGCATATTATAACAAAGCAGATAAACATAAAACAAGAGCAAATAAAATAACTAGGCAACAATTTGAAAATAATTATATAATTT
>NBLL01000073.1 GCA_002084355.1 Bacteroidetes bacterium 4572_128
TTTTTATGGAATTTTTTTGCATACTTGAAATCAATTCCATCTTTATTTGGATAAACAAAAAACCGAACAAATTAAAAAATGGACAAAAAATTACAAAAAATCTTCTACGAATATGCTTTATTAGAGAAAAGAAAAAGACATAAAAGCAGTTTAGAAATATTGGTAACTTGTTCATTTACAAGTAATTAATATGCTTAGACTGACGGCTATGGCGTGGACGATGACGCATATATGGAATTTTTAGAATCAAACATTGGAGGTTAAAAAAAAACCTCCAATGTTGTTTTTTTAAAATGTTAAAATTTTGGGCGAATTTTTCGAATCAAACATTGGAGGTTAAAAAAAAAACCTCCAATGTTGTTTTTTTAAAATTTTAAAATTTTGGGCGAATTTTTCGAATCAAACATTGGAGGTTAAAAAAAAAACCTCCAATGTTGTTTTTTTTAAATGTTAAAATTTTGGGCGAATTTTTCGAATCAAACATTGGAGGTTAAAAAAAAAACCTCCAATGTTGTTTTTTTAAAATGTTAAAATTTTGGGCGATTTTTGTAGTTCTTTAAATTGCCAAAGTTTTTAAATTGGCAATTTAAAGAACTAAATTTTTTTTTATTTTGAAATTAAAAAATCTTAAAATTTCGGGCGTTTTTTGAAGAAATTTTTTTTTAACATTGGAGGTTTCTTTTTTAACACCAATGTTTCGACATTAAAATTTTGGACGAATTTTGAAAAATTTTTTTTTTAATTGAAATTAAAAAATCTTAAAATTTTGGACGAATTTTGAAAAAAAATTTTTTAATTGAAATTTAAAAACATTAAAATTTTGGACGAATTTTGATTTTTTTTTTATTTTGAAATTAAAAAAATATTAAATTTTTCAAAATTTTGAAAAATTTTTTTTTCAAAAAAGATATTTTTTTTTAATTTTAAATTTTTAAATAAGATTATGAAAATAATAAAAACACCAATAAAAGATTTATTAATAATTGAGCCTGAAGTTTTTTCTGACAAAAGAGGTTATTTTTTTGAGAATTATAATGCAAAAAAATTTCGAGAATTTGGATTAAATTATAATTTCGTTCAGGATAATGAATCAAAATCATCTTACGGAGTAATTAGAGGTTTACATTATCAAATTTCACCTTATTCGCAAACTAAATTAATGAGAGTTTTGTTTGGGAAGATTTTTGATTTGGGTGTAGATTTACGTAAAAATTCAAAAACTTTTGGAAAATGGTTTGGTATAGAATTGTCATCTGACGACAAAAAACAATTATTAATTCCAAAAGGCTTCGCTCATGGATTTTCTGTTTTAAGCGAAAAAGCAATTGTTAGTTACAAATGTGATGAATTTTTTAATAAAAGTTCCGAAAGAGGAATAAAATTTAATGATAAAAAGTTGAATATAAATTGGAAAGTTCCGGAAAAAAATCAATTAATTTCGGAAAAAGATAGTTTATTACCATTTTTTGAAAATGCAGAAATGAACTTCTAAAAAAAAATTATTTTTGCAACCTTTTTGTAAAAAAATAAGTCTTTTTATTGTAAATAAAAATTTTTTAAATTTAAAAAAAATGAATTTTTTTTATCAACATTACAGGAAAATGAAATTAGCAAAACTTTTTTTAATAAGCTTTTTACTAGCTTTCTCAACAATGTCTTACGGAGGTAAGCAAACCAAAAGTGTCTTAGACGGCGAGGATTTTTTAATGTTACATGAAGGCGACACTACGATTACAACTTGTGGGTTAACTTTTTATGATGAAGGAGGAGCAGATGGACAATATCTTAACAGCACAAATAGTACAGTAACTTTTTTACCCGGAACTGAAGGCTCTAAAATTCAGTTAAGTATTATTGAATTTGAAACAGAATCTAATTATGATTATTTTAAAATTTATGATGGAAATAATTTAGATGCACCATTATTAGGAAATTTTGATGGAACATCTTTGAACTCAGAAAGTGTTTTTATTTCTTCAGCAATTGACGGAAGTTTAACTGTACAATTTACTTCTGATGGAACAGTAACAAGATTAGGATGGGAAGCATCTATTTCTTGTTTTACGCCGTCAGATGCAGATTTATCTATTAGTGGAATTATTAGTCCATTATCTACTTGCACTGGCTATGGTGAAAATGAAAATATTACTATTTCTATACAAAATGACGGATTAGAGGCTCAAAGTAATTTTGAAGTCTCTTTTTCTATTATTGGAACAGAAATTTCTTTTACAGAAACAGTAAATGAAACTATAGAAGTATCTAATATTTTAGAATATACTTTTGAAAATACTTTAGACCTATCTATTACTGGAGATTATACTTTTTCAATTAGTGTAGATTTAGACGGTGATGAAAATATAGACAATAATATTTTAGAAACGTCTATTTCTGTAATTAATACGGGAGAAATTTTTATTAGCGGTTTAGAAGATTCTTATTGTTTTGATGCTGATACAGTATTTTTAACCGGAACACCAGAAGGAGGAAGTTTTACAGGAAACGGTATAATTATTGATTACCCATCAACTTATTTTTTTATTCCAAGTGCCGCAGGTGTTGGACTACAAGAAATTACTTATCATTATTATGACGAAGAAACTGCTTGTGACGCAGAAATTATGCAAGAAGTAGATATTCTTGCTTTACCTGAAATAAGCTTTTCTGGATTAGGAGAAACTGCAGACGCAACAGCTTTATTACAAGTTTATTATCAATCTTATGCTACTGAGTGCTCTTGGGAAATTTTAAATCTTTCAGGTGATACTCTAATTTCTGGTCTTTCCGGAACAAATAACTCTTTTTCATACAATGACGAAATAGAAATTCCATCAGGAAATTATAATTTTGTTATGCATGATACTTACGGTGACGGATGGAACGGTGGATATTTCGATATTTTAATAGATAACGAAAGTATATTTGGAGGAGCAATTTCCCCAGATGGAAATGCTGGTGGTAATGGTTCTTTAGCATTTTATGAATTTGAAATAATTGGTAAATCTACAATTCTTCTAAGTGAACTACCAGTAACATTAACTGGCTCTCCAGAAGGAGGAACTTTTGAAGGTGATATTATTAATGATAATTTATTCTCACCAACTGAAGTTGGAACTTATGGATCTTGCTGTAGAATATATTAGTCCAAATTCCGGAACGAATATTTCGGCAGAAGAAGAAATTACTATTGAAATAACTAATTTGTATTATAATAGTGCTTCTAATTTTGAAGTTTCCTATTCCATAGATAATGGAGAAAATTTCGTTACCGAAACAATAGAAAATGAAATTTTACCAGATAGTAGTTTAATTTATACTTTTACACAAACATCTGATTTATCTGAAGTTACAACTTATCAAATTATTGTAAATGTAAATATAGACGAAGATTTGAATGCTGAAAATAATAATGTCAATGTAGAAGTTATAAATCTTGGTGAACTTACATTTACAGAATTAAATGAAACTTATTGTGTTAATGATGAAATTATAGAACTTATAGGAAGTTTAGAAGGCGGAACATTCTATGATAATGGAGTTGTAATAACAGAATTTAATCCTGCAAATTTAACCATAGGAGTTCATACTATTTCTTATGATTATATAGACATAACAACTGGAATTCTTATGACAACTTCACAAGAAGTAGAAATTTTAGATATTCCATTAGTTAGTTTTTATGGATTTCAAGGTACAGAACCAATTACTGTTTTATTACAAGTTTATTATGGAAACTATGCTAGTGAATGTACTTGGGTACTTTTAGATGCATCTGGAGATACTATAATTGCTAATGATCCTGATTCTTTAGGTGTAAATTATACAATGTATCATAATAGCGAAATATCTTTAATTCCTGGAAATTACACCTTTGTTTCTCATGATTCTTTAGGTGATGGATGGAATGGTGGATATTTTGATATTTTATCAAATGATGTAAGTTTAATTGGTGGACAATTTTTTCCGACAGGTACAGGTAATGTAACTGATTTTAACACAAGTGATGCTGCGGTTGTTTTAGCTATAGATGCTTCTCCGATAACATTAATTGGTGTTCCTGAAGGTGGAACTTTTACTGGAAATGGTATGGAAGGAAATGTTTTTACAGCGTCAAGGATCTTGCAATTGAATGGATAAGTCCTTATTCTTCGCCAAGTATGACAACAGAAGAAGAAATTATTATTCAAATTACAAATTTATATACTGATGCTATTTCTAATTTTGAAGTTTCATATTCTATAGACGGTGGCGAAACTTTTATTACAGAGATAATTGAAAATGAAATTTTACCAGGCGAAAGTTTCATTTATACATTTACTCAAATGGCTGATTTCTCTGAAGTTACAAATTACTTATGTATTGCGAATGTAGATGAAAATGAAGATATTAATTTAGGAAACAATACTGTTAATCTTGAAGTAATGAATCTTGGTAATGTATTAATTATGCAAGAAGGGACAAATGAATTCACCACTTGCGAACTAACTTTTTATGATAATGGTGGACCAGAAGCAAGTTATACAAATAACTTCTCAGGAATAACAACATTTTATCCAGAAACACCCGGAGCAAAAATTCAATTAAATATTATTGAATTTGAAACAGAATCTAATTATGATTATTTTAATATTTACGATGGAAATACTACAGAAGCGACATTATTAGGAAGTTATAATGGTACTTCATTAAACAATGAAAGTGAATTTATTTCAACCGCAACTGACGGAAGTTTAACTATACAATTTACATCTGATGGTTCGGTAACACTCTTAGGTTGGGCAGCATCGATTTCTTGTTTTATTCCACCGGATGTTGATTTATCTGTTGTAGAGATTTTAAATCCTGTAGCTTGTAATACTTTTAATGATAGTGAAAATGTTACTATTATAATAGCAAATGAAGGTATGTTAGCACAAAGTAATTTCGAAGTAAATTTTGCTATTGTTGGAGGAGCAACTCTTTCTGAAACAATTACAGAAATTATAGAGCCAGGAACAACAATGGAATTTACATTTACAGAAAATATAAATTTAACGACTTCTGGAAATTATGATATTATAGCTTCTGTTAGTATTGACGGAGATGAAAACTTAGAAAACAATAATGCAGAAAATAATATTTCTGTTATGAATGTTGGAGAAGTTGCTATTAATGGATTAGGAGATATTTATTGTATTAATGACGAAATGGTATTTATGACAGGAACACATGATGGAAATGCTCATTTCGAAGGTACAGGAATAATTTCTTCTGGTACAGAACAAGCATTTTCACCAATTGATGCTGGAGTAGGAATACACGAAATTAATTATATATATACTGAACCAGAAACATTCTGTAATTTTATTGCAACTCAAATGGTGGAAGTTGTTGGTTTACCTGAACTTAGTTTCACTGGTTTTGATTTAGGAAGTTCTAATACTGTTTTATTACAAGTTTATTATGGAAGTTTTGCTTCTGAATGTACTTGGGAACTTTTAAATGAAGAGGGAGATACTATAGTTTCTGGAGGAACAGGTACTAATCAAACTTTTTCATATAATGACGAAGTAACTTTACCAGCAGGTAATTACACTTTTGTTTCTCACGATTCTTACGGAGACGGATGGAACGGTGGATATTTTGATATTTTAATGGAGGTACATTCGAAGGAATAGGAATGACAAATAATGTATTTTCACCTTCAGAAGCTGGATTGGGAATTCATATAATTACTTATTCTTACACTAATGAAATTGGCTGTTCAAACACAATTTCACAATCTGTATTGGTTTATGATGCATCAAGTACTGATTTATCTATAGAATTAATTTCTCCTGTAAATGCCCCTAATTTAACAAATTCTGAAAACATAATTGTTGGAATTACTAATGAATTTTTTAATAATGCCACAGCATTTGATGTTTCGTATTCTATTAATGGAGGAGAAACAATTACTGAAAGTGTTACACAAACAATAGAACCTAATGAAACATTCAATTATACTTTCTCTGAAACAGCAGATTTATCTGAAGTTACAACTTATGAAATTATTGTTAGTGTAATAGAATCTAATGATATGAATTTAGAAGATAATGTTTACACAGATTCAATAGAAAATTATGGTAATCTTATGTTGATGCCAGAAGGAATTGATAATGAAATTACAACTTGTCAAGTTAATTTCTGTGATAACGGTGGTTTAAATGAAAATTATTCTGATAATTTTAGTGGAGTTGTAACATTCTACCCTGAAAATGAAGATAATATGATACGTTTAACTATTGTATCTTTTGCTTTAGATTATTCTGATTATTTTAATATTTATGATGGAAATAGCATAAACGCACCATCTTTAGGAAACTATAATGGTTTTTCTTTAAATACTGACGATGAATTTACTTCATCTGCTGATGATGGAAGTTTAACAATTCAATTTAATTCTGGTTCTTATACCAATGATAATGGTTGGGAAGCTTTAATCTCTTGTTATAGTCTTACTCCTGTTCTTGCACTAAGCCAAGCATCTTTTAATTTTGGAGAAACTAATTTAGAAATTCCTACAGAAGCAAATAGTTTTGTAATTTCTAATTCCGGAGAAGGAATTTTAAATGTTGTAAGTTCTGTTAAAGTTATGGTGATAAAAATGCTATTCTGGTTGTAACAGACGAAGAAGGAAACGAAGAAACTATTGCTTTATCCGGACATTGTATAGACCCAACAGTTCAAGCTGGATACCAACAAGATTTTAGTGATCTTGAAGGATGGAGAAAATTCAAAGGAGATATTGGTTCTGATTTAGAATTTATGACAAACGAAAACATTGGATGGAAGTTAGGAAATTTTGTAAATGATGAAAATCATGCAAATCAAATTTCTGCTATTAGACAAGTTTATGAGAATACAAATTATTGGTTAATGACTCCTCCTATTAATCTTGGTGCAACTAAAGAAGAAGTTATGAAATTAAAATTTGACTTAGCTTTGACTGATTATCAAACTTCTGATGAAATAACTATTGACGAAGACAGTAGAATGGCTGTAATTATTTCTACTGACGGAGGAGAAACTTGGATTGAAAATAATATTTTACGTGAATGGAACAGTACAACCCCGATTTCTAATGAAGGAGAAGAAATTCAAATTTCGCTTGCTGATTATTCCGGAACAATAATCTTAGGATTTTATTCTGAAAAAGAAATAACTGGTGGAGGTTATGATATATTTGTTGATAATGTTTTTGTTGGAATGGTTAATGATGTTAATCTCGTGGATGTTTCTATGAAAAATTCTGTTAAAATTTATCCTAATCCAGCAAATGATATTTTGAATATAAATTTACCTAATGAAAAAATGAACCATTACAAAATTGAAATTGTAAATGCTCATGGACAAATTGTTTTAAGTAATGAAACAAATAAAGAAAATATTTCTTTTGATATTTCTGAACTTGAAAGTGGAATTTATTTTGTAAAAACTATTAGTAATGAAGTAACTAATATTCAAAAAGTTATTATAAAATAATAGAATTTCAAAATTATATAAAAAATGGGTTTTTTTAAATCCATTTTTTTTTATAAAAATTTTCAAAAAAAATACCGAAATTTTAATGTTTTTAAATTATTAAAAAAAAATTTTTTCAAAAAATGCCAAAATTTTAATGTTTTTAAATTATTAAAAAAAAATTTTTTCAAAAAACGCCAAAATTTTAATGTTTTTAAATTATTTAAAAAAAAAATTTTTTTCAAAAAAATGCCAAAATTTTAATGTTTTTAAATTATTAAAAAAAAAAATTTTTTCCAAAAAATGCCAAAATTTTAATGTTTTTAAATTATTAAAAAAAAAAAATTTTTTCCAAAAAACGCCAAAATTTTAATGAATTAAATTATTTAAAAAAAAATTTTTTTTCCAAAAAACGCCAAAATTTTAATGTTTTTAAATTATTTAAAAAAAAATTTTTTTTCAAAAAAACGCCAAAATTTTAATGTTTTTAAATTATTAAAAAAAATTTTTTTTCCAAAAAACGCCAAAATTTTAATGTTTTTAAATTATTAAAAAAAAATTTTTTTCAAAAAACGCCAAAATTTTAATGTTTTTAAATTATTAAAAAAAAAATCTTTTCAAAAAACGCCAAAATTTTAATGTTTTTAAATTATTTAAAAAAAAAATTTTTCCAAAAAACGCCAAAATTTTAATGTTTTTAAATTATTAAAAAAAAATTTTTTCCAAAAAACGCCAAAATTTTAATGTTTTTAAATTATTAAAAAAAAAATTTTTTCCAAAAAACGCCAAAATTTTAATGTTTTTAAATTATTAAAAAAAATTTTTTCCAAAAAACGCCAAAATTTTAATGTTTTTAAATTATTAAAAAAAATTTTTTTCAAAAAACGCCAAAATTTTAATGTTTTTAAATTATTAAAAAAAAAAATTTTTTTCCAAAAAACGCCAAAATTTTAATGAATTAAATTATTAAAAAAAATTTTTCCAAAAAACGCCAAAATTTTAATGTTTTTAAATTATTTAAAAAAAAAATTTTTTCCAAAAAACGCCAAAATTTTAATGTTTTTAAATTATTAAAAAAAATTTTTCAAAAAACGCCAAAATTTTAATGTTTTTAAATTATTAAAAAAAAAATTTTTTTCAAAAAAATGCCAAAATTTTAATGAATTAAATTATTTAAAAAAAATTTTTTCCAAAAAACGCCAAAATTTTAATGTTTTTAAATTATTAAAAAAAAATTTTTAACGGTAAATTTTTTATGCTTTTTTAATAAAAAAAATGTTTTTTTTGAAAAAAAATTATTTATATTTAAATTGAATATTTTAAAAAAATTAGCTGGACAAACAGCAATTTATGGTTTGAGTTCTATAATTGGAAGATTATTAAATTATCTTTTAGTTCCGCTTTATACTCGGATTTTTTTAACAGAAGAATATGGAATAGTTGTAGAATTATACACTTATACAGCTTTTTTCCTTGTAATTTTAACTTATGGAATGGAAACAAGTTTTTTTCGTTTTGCTACGAAAGAAAATCTAAATAAAGTTTATCAAACGTCCAATTTTATTATTTTAACAACTACGTCTATTTTTTTATTTTTATCAATTTTTTTTTCAAAAAAAATAGCAAATTTTTTAAATTATAACGAAAATCATGAATATATAATTTTTTTTATTTGTATAATTTCTATAGATGTTTTTACGTCAATAACTTTTGCAAAATTGCGTTATGAAAATAAAGCAGTAAAATTTGCTCTCATAAAATCTACAAATATTGCAATGTCAATATTTTTAAATATATTTTTTTTGATTTTGTGTCCAAAAATTTTAGAAAATAATCATAATTCTTTTATAAAATACTTCTATTTCGGAAACCTTGGAGTTGCTTATATTTTTATTTCTAATTTAATAGCGAGTATTTTTACTTTGGTTTTGCTTGCTCCGGAAATTTTTAAAAATTTTATTTTTAAAATTTTCAATAAAAAAAATGAAATTGATTTTAAATTATTAAAAAAAATTTTAATTTATTCTTCGCCTTTATTAATCGCCGGAACAGCAGGAACAATAAATGAAATGATAGACAGAATTTTATTGAAAAATTTATTAGAAGAAAATATTATGTCCGCAATTGGAATTTACGGTGCAAATTATAAATTGGCGATTTTAATGACTTTATTCATACAAACATTTCGTTTTGCTGCCGAGCCTTTCTTTTTTTCAGAAGCAAAAAACAAAAATTCAAAAAAATTATATAGCGAAGTGATGACTTATTTTATAATTTTTGGTTTATTTATTTTTTTGATAATAAATTTATATATAGATTTTTTCCAAAATTTTATCGGCGAAGAATTTCGCGAAGGAATAAAAATTGGCAAATTTATTCTTAGGAATTTATTTTAATTTATCAATTTGGTACAAATTAAATGATTTAACAAAATTCGGTGCTTATTTATCTATTTTTGGAGCAATAATAACAATTATTTTTAATTTTATTTTAATTCCTAAAATTTCTTATCTTGGTTCTGCTTATGCTACTTTAATTTGTTATTTTTTAATGATGATTTGTTCTTATTTCCTTGGACAAAAATATTTTCCAATTAAATATGAGTTAAAGAAAATATTTGTGCAAATGAAATTTTAAAATTATTTTTTAACTTATTATTATTAATAACTTTTATATCTGTAATATATTTATTTATTTTAAAAAAAAATAATTTTAAATTTTAAATTTAAAAAATCTTAAAATTTTGGATAATTTTTGAAAAATTTTTTTTTGTAATTTTTATCCATTTTCACTAATTATTTCTAATAATTTTTCATTTAAGATTTCAACATTTTTTGCTGTTAAATTAATAATTTTATCATTATTAAATTCTGTTAAAACACGACTAACACTTTCACGAGAAGTATCTATATATTTTCCAAATTCGTCTCTTGTTAAAGGAATTATAAACTTTTTTTTATGGAAAATTTTATTATAAAAAAATAATAAAGTTTCCGCAATTCTTCCTCTTACATTTTTTTTTGATTTGTTAAAACATTGTTCCAATAAAATTATCTCATTTTCACATAAACATTTAATGATTTTATAAGCAAAATCGGCATTACTATAAATAAAATCCTTAAATTTTTCTTTTTGTATAAAACAAACTATAGTATCAGACAAAGCGGTCGCAGAATAATAATGAAATTTTTCATTAAAAGTAGCAGGAATTCCTAAATAATTTGGTGATTTTACTATTTTAATTATTTTTTCCTTAGAAGAAGTTTTTTTATGTAATTTAATAATTCCTTTTTTAAGGTAAATTACATTAGAGGAAAATATATTTTCTTTGAAAATAATATCATTTTTTTTGAAACTTATTCCTACAGAGCATTTTTCAAGTTTTTCCAATTCTTCTGTTTTTAAAAATTTTGTTGCTGAAGATTGAAATTCACAACCAAAACATTTATTTTTTTCTAACATCTTTTTATATAAAAATATTTTCAAATATAAAATTTTTTTGTGATATATATCATATTTTTTATAAATATTTTTCACAGCAATTTCATTAAAAATATCGCAATCAAATATTAATTTTGACTTTATTTATTTATATAAAAAAAATGAAAATAAAAAATACATTTTTATTAATTTTCATTATTTTTTGTTTTATCTCTTGTCAAAAAAATGAAAAAGATGAGAGTATTATAAAAAATATAAAAATTGATTATTCTAAAAAATTAATAAGTAAAATTTCAAAAAATGGAGATTTTATTAACAGTAATAATTTCCATAAATTTTCACTCAAAGCAAAGGAAATTAATAACTTTTTAAATTCTAATGCGAATATTCATATTATTGATTTACGTTCGGGCAAAGATTTTTCGGAAGGACACATAAAAGGAGCAATAAATATTAAGTTCGGTGAATTATTTGATTATTTTCTTTCGCGAGATATTAAAGGATTTGATAAGGTAATTATGGTTTGTTATACTGGACAAACAGCAAATTATGCAAAATCTATTATGCAATTACAAGGATTTGATAATGTTTATTCTATGAAATTTGGAATGTCTGCATGGAATAAAAAATTTAGTGAAAAATGGGAAAATGGGATTTCTGACAAATTAATTGGAAAATTAGAAAATACAAATAATCAAAAAAGTTCTAAAAAGAAATTAGCATATTTTAAATGTAAAAAAAGTTCAGAAACAGATATTTTAGAAATTAGAGTAAAAAAATTATTAAAAGATGGTTTTAAAAAAGCCATTATAAAATCTATAGATGTAATTTCAAAAGAGAATGAATTTTATATTATTCATTATGGAAATGATAAAATTTATAAGAATGGACATTTAAAAAATGCTATTTTTTATAATTCAAATTTGTCTTTAAAAACAGATTTAGAAACTTTACCGAATGATAAAACTATAGTTGTTTATTCTGCTGCTGGTCAAATTAGTGCTTCTGTTGTTGCTTATTTAAGATTATTAAATTATGACGCTAAAACTTTAAAATTTGGTGCTAATAATTTTATGAATAAAGCTTTAAAAGAAGAAGCTTTTTCTGAAAAAGAAATTAATAATTTTCAATTTGAGACTTCCGAATATATAGAAGACGAAGGAAAAGTTGAAGAAGGTGGTTGTTAAATTTAATTTTGAAAAATAAAATTTTATGAAAAAGAAAAATACTAAAGAATTTGTTAAAATATTATTACTTTCTGTAATAATTCCTTTTGCACTTGTTTTTATAATTGAGAATTTAATAAAAAATTTTAAAAGTAGAGATTATGACATTAACATTGTTAATTGTACTAAGGATACTTTACCATCTATAGTTGACCATAGTGAATTTGAGATTTTAAAAAAGAAATTTACTAATCCATCAGAATTAACACAAGCTTGCATTAGTTGTCATAATAAAAGAGATGAAGAAGTAATGGCTTCATCTCATTGGACTTGGGATAGATTAGTTGTAAGAGAAAATGGTGATTCTGTTAGAATGGGAAAGAAAAATATGATAAATAATTATTGTATTGCAACAAATACAAATACTTGGAAGTGTACAAGTTGTCATGCTGGTTACGGTTATAAAGATAAAAATTTTGATTTTAAAGATACAAAAAAAATGGATTGTATCGTTTGCCATGACAAAACTGGAGCTTATGATAAACAACCACTTGGGTCTGGTTTTCCTGTGGAAGAAAAAAGAAAATTTGGAGATAAAACTTATTTTACTCCGGACTATAACTACATCGCTAGAAATGTTGGTAAACCGACAATTAGAAATTGCGGAAAATGTCATTTCTTCGGCGGCGGCGGAAATAATGTAAAACACGGAGATTTGTCTGATGATTTATTTCATGCGGATAAAGATATGGATGTTCATATGGACGAAAACGGAAATAAAATGTCTTGCATAGATTGTCATAAAACGAACCGACATAATATGAAAGGGAAATTATACAGAAGTATGCCAATAAATAAAGACAGATTATATTGTTATGATTGTCATACAGAAGCGCCTCATGTAAATAATACTTTAAATAGACACACGAATAAAATTTCTTGTCAAACTTGTCATATTCCTGTTTATGCAAAAGGTGCACCTACAAAAATGTCTTGGGATTGGTCTCAGGCAGGAAAATTAAATAAAAGAGGTTATCGTATTAGTGAACATGATAGTTTGGGGAAAAGCACATTTAAAACAGAAAAAGGAGCTTTTACTTGGGAAAGTAATGTTATACCTGAGTATGTTTGGTCTAATGGAAATGTTGAACATTATATTTATGGAGATAAAATAAAAGACACTTCTAAAATTTTAAAAATTAATAAAATACATGGAAATTACGGTGATAGTTCTTCAAAAATAATTCCTGTAAAAATTCATAGAGGCAAACAAATTTTTGATACAGAAAACAGTGTTTTAATTCCTCCACATGTTTACGGAGATAAAAAAGATGCTTTTAAAAAAGGTTTAGACTGGAAACTTTCATCGGCAAAAGGTATGAAAGAAGCTGGTTTAGAATTTAGTGGGAAATATTCATTTATTAAAACAGAAATGCATTATCCAATAAATCACATGGTTGCACCTGTAGAAAAATCTTTAAAATGTATAGATTGTCATTCTAAAAATGGAAGATTGGAAAACTTAAAAGGTTTTTATATGCCAGGTAGAGATTCTAATGCAATTTTAGATTGGATGGGTATTTTAATGATAATTGGTGCTTTAGGTGGCGTTTTGGTTCATGGTTTAATTAGAGTTTTTAAAAAATAATTTATTAAAAAATGAAAAAAAGAACATATATTTACAAAAATTTCGAAAGATTTTGGCATTGGGCACAAGCCTTATTAATTATTTTTTTAATGATTACAGGTTTTGAAGTTCACGGTAGTTTTTCTTTAATGGGCTATGAAGAAGCAGTTTTATTTCATGATATTGCTGCTTGGGCATTTACTGTTTTAATACTTTTTACTATTTTTTGGCATTTTGCAACTGGCTCATGGGAACAATATATTCCGAGTAAGAAATTTGTTAAGGAACAAATAAATTATTATATTATAGGAATATTTAAAGGAGCACATCATCCAACTAAAAAAACATCTTATAATAAATTTAATCCACTTCAAAGGTTAACTTATTTTGGATTTAAAATTTTAATTGTTCCTGTTCAATTTGTCACAGGTTTTATTTATATGTATTATATGTATCCAGAAAATCCTTTACATATTAAAAGTCTTGAAATTATTGCATTAATACATACATTTGGAGCTTTTGTTTTAATTGCTTTTATAATTGCACATGTTTATTTGCTGACAACCAATGAAGAACCTATGGAAAGTTTTATAGCAATGCTAACTGGTTGGGAAGAATTAGACATTGACCCAGAAGAAGAACATAAACAACATATGCAATATGCAGTAGATAAAAGTACAGCAGGATATTATAGATTAAACAAAGAGGGAAAATTTATTGATGTAAATAGAGCTTGGTTAGATTTATATAAATGTAAAGATAAAAGTAATATTATTGGTAAACATTTTTCTACAACAAGAAAAAAAGAAGATTTAAAATCATTAGAAAATTTAATTTCTGATGTTTTAAATGGAAAATCTTTTAAAGCAATACCTTCAATTAGAAAGTGTTTTGATGGAAAATTTGCTAAACATGTACTTTCTATTAATCCAACTTATGAAAATAATGAAATTATAGGTTGTGAGGGGTTTATTATTGATAATCCGAAGATATAAAATAAAAAAAATATCAAAATATATAATATTTTGATATTTTTTTTGTTTTTTTTAATGGCTACAACAAATGTGAGAATTGTTATCTAATTTTTTAGATAGAAATAATTCTATGGCTTTGTCAATATTTTTTTCTTTTGTTACAAAAACTTCTATTTTTTCCTTTTGAAAATCATTGTACAAACGTTTTCCCATACCACCAGCAATTACTACTTTACAATCTCCAAGAGCTTGAAAAATTCCAACATGACTATGCTCATGACTGCCATGCTCATGAACTTCATGTTTTGCATGTCCGGTACATTTATTTTCTTTATAAGATTTTTTTAAAATCTCATTGTTTTCTATTTCAAAAAATACAAAACCTTTTGTTCGGCCAAAATGAGCAGAAACTGTCTTATTATCGTTACTTGGAACGGCTATTTTCATCTTATTTAAAATAATAAATTTTTTTACAAAGAAAAATATTATTTTTGTTTTAAACAAATTTTATTGGTATTATTTTTAATAAAAAAAATATTTTTTCAAAAAATGACAAAATTTGGACGATTTTTTAATTTTCAAAAAATTAAAAAATTTTTTCAAAATTCGTCCAAAATTTAATGATTTTTAGTATAAAAAAATGCCGTTTTTTGAAAAAAATTTTTTTTAAAATTGTAAAAATCATTAAAAAATGCCGTTTTTTTCAAAAAAAAATTTTTTTAAAATTATAAAAATCATAAAAAAATGCCGTTTTTTTCAAAAAAAAATTTTTTAAATTATAAAAATCATAAAAAAATGCCGTTTTTTTTGAAAAAAATTTTTTAAAATTGTAAAATCATTAAAATTTTGCCGGTTTTTGAAAAAAATTTTTTTTTAATAAATCATTAAAAATTCGGCATTTTTT
>NBLL01000074.1:0-4273 GCA_002084355.1 Bacteroidetes bacterium 4572_128
TTATTTCTCGCATATTTTGTTATTTCCAATAATTTATGCAAATAAAAAGTTGCTCTTTGATATTCTTTTGGTAAAGTTCCTTTTTTTAAAGGCAAAGTTTCAAGATTTGTAACAATTTGTTCACGGTCGGTAAAAGGTGAAAGTTGCATTACGTCTCCTGCCAAAATCCATTTTTTAGCATAAAGTCCCGGCACAAGAAATTCTTGAAATGTAGTTTTGCTACTTTCATCAATAATTAAATAATCAAATTCTGGAATAATTGGCTCATCAAAAGTTGGGTATTTACGATTGTATGACCTTCTACTTTTAAATTTTGGGTGTTGCAAAATTCCAATAGTTGTTCCACATACGAGATTTGATATATCAAGTAATAATTCTTCTGAAATATTATGTTTTTTCTGTAAATTGTCAATTTGAAATTCTCTAATATCTTCATTTATACGGTTTTCATCACCTATACGAACAGGTAAAATATTGTATTTTTCAATTAAAGTTTTATCGTCTTTTTTGTTTTTGTCTTTTAAGCGTTCCAAAACATTGTCTATTGCTACGTGTGTAGAACCGCAAAGCAAAACACGTTTTCCTTGTTTTGATAGTTGGCAAATTAATTCTAAAATTATAGTTGTTTTACCAGAACCGGGCGGTCCTTCAAGTATTGCAAAATCAGGTGTTGATAGTGCTTTTTCTACAAATTCTCTTTGTTCTTCTTTTCCACTTCTATTTTCATCAGTTAAAACAATCCATTCATTAATAAATTCATTTTTAGGTTCGTGCCAATTTACAATTTCTTTTTTTTCAAATAATTTAATCAAATTAGAATGTTCTGCCACAGGCATATTTTGCAATGTTAAAACAGCTTCTAATTGTTTACGAAGTTGATAAGTATTTACTCTTACTTGTAATTTTTTACCTCTCGGAAAAGCAAAACTATTATATCTTTTACTGTTTTTTTCTCGTAAAATTAATTTATATTCACTTTCAATTCCTTGTGCAACAGTATATTCATTTCTATAACTGTCTTTTATTGAAATGTCATCATCAAAGAAGTATTTTAAAGGTGAAAAACCGGGAATATCTTCTTTTTCTTCGTTGATTTCGTCTAATTGTATCCAAAATTGATTTTTATCTTTTTTATATAATTCACTTATTGTAAATTTCACATTATCACAAATTACTTTTTTTCCAATTAATAATTTATCTTTTGTTTTAAAAGTTAAGTTTTCCGTATTTTCTGCATTAAATTTTGTTCCATCTTCAAAATTTATATTTTCTTTGTTTAATAAATTTTGCAATTTAAAATTATGTCCTTTTGTTTTGTTTTCAGAATAAACAATAAATCTATTCTTTTCTTCTTTTATTAGTTTTGTGTTTTGTGGTGGTTTTGATATTTCTATAATTTCAAAATCAATTTGTTTATTGTTAATTAATATTTGAGAATTATTTAAAATTCCTTCAATTTCTATAATATTATTATTTGCTAATTTTATTTTAAATTGTTTATTTTCTTGACTTATTTTGTCATTTTTATTTATTGTAATCCAAGTTGGTTTTATTATAATATCATCTCCTGCCCAATTTGCTTTTTCAATTTCTTCGTATATATTATCTAATTTTATTCTATTTTTAGAAAAAAAGTTTTGTTCGGTTAAGGTTATTTTATTTTTTTGTTTGTTATTCCATAAGATTAATGGAATATCAAAATCTTTTTCATATTCACCTTCAATCGAATAAATTCCCTTTTCAATATTTAGAAGTTTTATTTTTGTAGTTTTTGGAACTTCATATATGGTGTAAACGCATTTTGGGCTGTGTGCATTATCGCTTTTGAAACTCCAATGTTTTTTTCAAAAATTAAATTATTATCTTTTGGCAATTGTGTAAAATAATGTAACATAGTTTAATTGATAAAAGGGTTGTTATATTGTTCTTGTTTTAATTTTGGGATTTTATCTTCTTTTTTTGTATCCAATTTTTCATGTTTTTCAGTAGAAGCCATAACTGCTCTGCTTTTTGCCCATTTTCGCATATTTTCAATAACTTCATTCATTGTTTTTGCAAGTGGATAAGTTTTTTCAATAGCATTTTTTATGTCTTTGGTTGTTAAATCTTCCTCATTGTCATAAGCCTGAAACATAGCTTCTTTTACGGCTTCTTCTAATTCTGCACCGGAAAAACCTTTACTAACTTTTGCAAGTTCATCAATATCAAATTTATTAAGATTAGAACGTCTTTTTTTGATATGAATTTTCATAATATCTTTTCGTTCTTTTTCTGTTGGTAAATCCACAAAGAAAATTTCATCTACACGTCCTTTTCTTAGTAATTCAGGAGGTAATTGTGAAATGTTATTTGCAGTAGCCACTACAAAAACAGCTTTTGTTTTTTCTTGCATCCATGTTAAAAATGTTCCCAAAACTCTTGCCGTTGTTCCGCCGTCAGAACCACCAGAAGAAGAAATACCGGACATCCCTTTTTCTATTTCGTCAATCCATAAAATTGATGGTGCAATTGCTTCGGCAATGTTCAAGGCTCCACGAATATTTTCTTCACTTTCACCAACTATTCCACCAAAAATTTTACCCATATCCAAACGTAATAATGGGAATTGCCATTCGCTACCAATTGCTTTTGCTGTTAGACTTTTCCCTGTTCCCGGAATACCAAGTAATAAAATTCCTTTGTAATATTCTAAATATCCACTTTTTTTGATAATATTTTCTTTTTCTTTAATAATTATCGGTATTTGCGAAACTGTTAATTCTCCATCTTCAACAAAAGCTCGTGCAAATGACCGTTCTGCTTCCATTATAGTCAAGCCAAGAGCAGCTTCAATAAAATCTTCATCTGGTTCTTTGTATTCAATTTTAAAATCATGGCAAACTTTACCGTAAATTGCTTTAATGTCTTCAAAATTAGGATATTCTAAATCAATAATTTGCACTTCTTTTTCTAATTCCTTTGGCAAAAATAAAAATGGCTGGCTCAATATCAAGGTTTTATCTTGCGAGTTTGACAATGCAATATTTCTTAATCTTCGTATATTTTGCACTTCATTTTCAGCTAAATCAGGGTGAAAATCTTCTAACAAAACAATTGCATTTTTTGTTTCTTCGTCTGTGAAAAATTCTAATGCTTGACTTGATTGTTTCTTATCTTCGTCTTCTTCAATAAATTTTTTATTTTTTATATCCCATTTTCGTATACCGTCAATTCTATTCCAAACAAATAATTTTTTTTTCAATTCTTTTGCAACACTTATCACAGCTCCGTGAATTCTTAATGTTTCATAGCTGATTATCTGAACAATTTTTGTTCTTGATTTTATCGTATTTAGTAGTTCTTTTTCAAATTTCATTCTATCGGTTTTATTTTTTTAGTTATCCACTTACATAATTATTTTAATATTTTTTTTATAAACTATAATTCATACTTTTTTTATTTTACAAATGCAAACCTTATGGAAACATTTTATTTAAAATAAAATGACATTACAAAGTTTTTTTACTTTTTTGCAAAGATAAATATTTTTTTTATAAAAAAAAATATTTTTATCATAAAATTTAATTTTTTACAAATTTATTTTAAGACCTTAAAAAATATGGTAGATAATGATAAAAAAAATATTTTTTATATGAAACCATAACTTCATATAAAATGAACATTATATTTATACACCGTTTTTTTAATCTTTTGGTAAATTTAAAAAAAAAAAATTCAAAAAAACGCCAAATTTTTAATAATTATTTCAAAAAAAAATTTTTTTCCAAAAAACGACGAAATTTTAACAATTATTTCAAAAAAAATTTTCCCCAAAAAACACAAAATTTTTAATAATTATTTCAAAAAAAAAATTCTCAAAAAATGTCCAAATTTTTAATAATTATTTCAAAAAAAAAATTTTTCCAAAAAACACAAAATTTTTAATAATTATTTCAAAAAAAATTTTTTCCAAAAAATGTCCAAATTTTTAATAAAAATTTCAAAAAAAAATTTCTCAAAAAATGTCCAAATTTTTAATAAAATATTAAAATTTTGGCGTTTTTGGAGAAAAATTTTTTTTTAATAAATTATTAAAATTTTGGCGTTTTTGGAGAAAAATTTTTTTTTAATAAATTATTAAAATTTTGGCGATTTTGGAGAAAAATTTTTTTTAATAAATTATTAAAATTTTGGTCGTTTTTTGAAAAAAATTTTTTTTAATAAATTATTAAAATTTTGGTCGTTTTTTGGAAAAAATTTTTTTTAATAAATTATTAAAATTTTGGCGATTTTT
>NBLL01000074.1:4280-24952 GCA_002084355.1 Bacteroidetes bacterium 4572_128
CGATTTTTAGAAAAATTTTTTTTAATAAATTATTAAAATTTTGGCGATTTTTGGAAAAAATTTTTTAATAAATTATTAAAATTTTGGCGATTTTTGGAAAAAAAATTTTTTTAATAAATTATTAAAATTTTGGCGATTTTTGGAAAAAATTTTTTTTAATAAAATATTAAAATTTTTTGTTTTGGAGAAAAATTTTTTTTAATAAATTATTAAAATTTTGGCGATTTTTGGAAAAAATTTTTTTTAATAAATTATTAAAATTTTGGCTATTTTTGAAAAAAATTTTTTTTAATAAATTATTAAAATTTTGGCGTTTTTGGAGAAAAATTTTTTTTAATAAATTATTAAAATTTTGGCGATTTTTAGAAATTTTTTTTTAATAAAATATTAAAATTTTGGCGATTTTTGGAGAAAAATTTTTTTTAATAAATTATTAAAATTTTGGCGTTTTTGGAGAAAAATTTTTTTTTAATAAATTATTAAAATTTTGGCGATTTTTGGAAAAATTTTTTTTTAATAAATTATTAAAATTTTGGCGATTTTTGGAAAAAATTTTTTTTAATAAATTATTAAAATTTTGGCGTTTTTTGGAGAAAAAATTTTTTTTTAATAAAATATTAAAATTTTTTGTTTTTGGAGAAAGAATTTTTTTTTATTAAAATTTTGGATATTTTTGAATTAAAAAAAAACAAATTTAATAAATAAATTTGGTTTTTTGTCGGGGTGGCAAGATTCGAACTTGCGACCTCCTGCTCCCAAAGCAGGCGCGATAACCGGGCTACGCTACACCCCGAATTTATTGCAAAATTAAAAATAATTTTTTTAATAAAAAAATTTTTTTTAATATTTTTTATAAAAAAATTATAATTGAAAAAAAATCAAAGATTTATTTTTTTTTCTCTAAATTTTCTTCTTGTTCTTTTGTCATTCCAAATAAAAGTATTTTATATAAATAACCTTCTTCATTTTTTACTGCAGTAAAACTTGCCTTTAAAAATAAAGATTTTCCATATTTTGTTTTTAATGTAAATAAACCAACTTGTTTAATTCCAGAGTTTAAATTATCAAAAAAAATATCAAAATTTATTTCAATATCAAATTTTTTTGAGAAAATATATTTTATTGATTTTCCTTTTATTTCAGAAAAATTATACCCTAAAGCATCTAACAAAATATAATTTATATTTGTAATAATTCCTTCCATATCAGTTTCCATAGTAGAAAAAATGGAGTTTACAGTATCTAAATACTCCTGCATTTCTGATGATTTTCTATGCGATTCTTCTTGTGTCGCTTGTATTTCTTCTAAATTTTGTCTCATTTCTTCTTCTTGTGAAAGTAAAATTTCTGATTGTCTTTGTGTTTCTACAAGTAATTTTTTTGTATTAATATTTACTTGTAAACTTGAAATTGTAGAACAAACTCTTTCACTAACTCTTTTAATAAAATCTATTTGATAAGATTTTAATTTTTTAAAAGATGAAATTTCTATTACTCCATAAACTTTTTCATTAAAAATCATAGGAGCTAAAATTAAACTTTTTGGTTTTGCATTTCCAAGTCCAGATTCAATTTCTAAATAATTCTTTGGAACATTATTTAAATGAATGATTTCTTTTTCTAAAATACAAGTTCCAATTAAACCAACTCCCATTTCTATTCTTTTTGTTAAAAATTTCCTTCTATTATAAGCATAAGATGCAATTAGTTCTACAAAATTATCATCTTTATTGTTTCTATTTATTATGAAAATTCCACCTTGATTTGCTTTTAAATATTCTACAAGGTTTTTTATGAAAGAAAAACCAAGTTCTTGTAAATTATCATTGCTGTTCCTTAAAATTTCACCGAACTTTGCTAAACCATCGGAATTCCATACATTTTTATCATCTTGTTTTTTTCTTTTTAAATCTTGTTTTTTTGACTTTCTTAAACTATCTCGCATTCCAAGAAGAGATTTACCAAGTACATCATTCTTACTTGCCATTTTGTGTTTTACCTCTAAGTTTCCTTTTCCTATTTCATTTGCAAAAGTTGCTGTTTTTACAAGACCATTGATTAATAAATTTATAGAATTTGCTATATCACCAATTTCATCTTTTGTATTTATATTTAATTTTTTACTCTTATCAATAATTCCTTTTGCGAGGTCATTTACAATTTTTACCGTTTGATTTAAAGGATTGGTAATATAACGAGAAATTAACCAAATTACTAAACTCAAAACTAATAGACCTAAAAATGATACTATTACAGAAACAGTAAAGCTTTGATTTGCTTTTTCTGAAATTCTTTTCATAGGAACAACTATCCCAATTGCCCAAGGCGTTTTTGTATTTCCGATTTTAAAAGGAGCAAAAGAAACATATTTTTTTTCTTCTTTTTCATCTGTCATTGTAAATGACAAAAATTCTGACCGCTTTATTTTTTCCATAACTTTATGCTCATCACTGTAAAGAGGAAAAACATTTGAAAATAATTTTCCAACAGCACTTTCTTTTGGGTGAGCGACCATAGAACCATTATTTGCAATTAAAAAAGCATAACTACCTTTAAAAGGTTTAATTTTATCTGTAATTTTTTGAAACCGTGCTAAAGGTACATCCAGACCAAGCATACCTGCAAATTCATTATCAACCATCAAAGGTGTTAAAACACTCGTTACAAGTATAGCATCTTGCGAACTTCCTGTGGAAGAATAATCATAAGGGTCTGTAATTCTTTCTCCAGGATTAACTTTTACGTTGTAATAAATACTTGCTTTATTATCTCCATCTAAATTTAAGGAATCTCTTTTTACTACTATCCTGTTGCCTATTTTAAAAACTTCCGAACGAATCCTGCCATATTTCTTTTTATATGTACTATCTTTAAATTGTAATTCTAAACTTGCCCATACAGACCTAAACATTGGGTTAAATAAAAATATAGATTTTAACATTTTATCATATAAATCAAGATTCATATTTTCCATATTTTCAGACATAAACATATGAGCCATATTTCTGGAAACTGTTATATCGACATTTAGTTCTGATTTTACTATATTTGCATATTCTCTTGCATAAGCATCAGTTAAACGTTTTGCATCTTTTTCTGTTGTATATTTCGAATTTAAACTAACATAACCAATAGAAATTATAAAAATTAAAACGGCTGTACTTTGAATAGAAAATAATATTTTCGCACTTAATTTCATTTTCAAAAATTTTTATTGCAAATTTATAAAAAAAAATATTTGTAATTTTATTTAAAACAAATGTATATTTTTTTTAATTAATGATTAAAAAAAAAATTAAAAAGAAATTGCAATTAAAAAATTGCAATTTCTTTAAATTTATTTTTCTATTCTAATTCTTGCGTCTACAGCAATTATTTTATCTTTTTTTCCTAAGAGTGGGTTTAAATCCAACTCTTTGATTTCTGGAGCAATATTTAATAAAGTTGATAATTTCAATAAAATTTCTGAAAATTTATTTTCGTCTATTCCATCTTGACCTCTTATGCCTTGAATAATTTTATATGATTTTAATGCTCTTATCATATTTAAACTTTCATCTTTATTTAATGGGGCAAGAGCAGCACTTACATCTTTTAAAATTTCAATAAAAATTCCTCCCATACCACATAAAATTAAATGTCCAAAATTTTCTTCGTATTTTGCTCCGACAAACAATTCTGTTCCGGACATCATTGCTTGAAATAAAATTGATGTGGTATTTTCTATTTTCATCATACGTTCAAATTCCGAAATCATTTTTTTTTCAGAATTTACATTCAAAACTACACCTCCAACATCAGACTTATGAACTGGTCCAACAACTTTCATTACAAGCGGATAAGTAATTTCATTTGCAAGTTTTATCGCTTCTTTTTTATTATTTGCTGTACCTTCTTTTGCTCGTGGAATTTCAACAGCATCTAATAAAATAGAAATATTCTTAGGAGAAATATAACCGTTTTCTACATTATCAATTACAAAACGAATTGCTTTTTTATCTGCTTTACAAAATTCAGATGCTTCAGCAGGTTTGTTTGTGTTGTAAACCTTTGCCAAAGCTTTTGCAAGAGAATACTCATCAGAAAAATTAACATTTGAATCTGATAAAGATAAAAAATAATCTATTTCTTTTTTTGCTTGTAAAAGAGAAGGTAAAACTGGAAAAATAGCTTTATTAGATTTTTTCATTCGTTCATCAAGAACTTTATAAACATCGAAAATTTCTGTTAAACCTGGTGAACCAAAAATCACTACCATTCCATCAATTTCATCGAATTTATTATCAACATAATTAATGATAGTATCTAATTGTTTTGCTGTTCCAGTTGCTAAGAAATCTATAGGATTAGCTACAGAAGAACCCGGAAATAATTCTTCTAATAAAAATTGTGTGTATTCGTTTTTTATTTCGGGAACTTCAAAATTGAATTTTGATAATGCGTCTGTCAAAATAACCGCAGGACCTCCGGCGTGAGTAATAATTGCAATTTTCCTTCCATTTAATTTTTTTTGCATAAATACAGATGCAACATCAACAAGTTCTTCTCTTCCAAAACATCGTACAATACCAGCCTTTTTAAATAAAGCATCAACAGCAAGGTCAGAACTTGCAAGAGCACCTGTATGAGACGAAGCAGCACGAATACCTGCGTCAGAGCTTCCTGCTTTAATAGCGGCTATTTTACAACCTTTTTTTATTAAAGAGCGAGAATGTTTTAAAAGCATATGAGGTTTTTTAATGCTTTCAAGATATAAAAGTTTTATTTTAGAACTATTTTCATTAAAGTTTTCGTCCATATCTTTAACCAAATCTTCAACACACATTTGTGCTGAATTGCCAACAGAATAAATATTAGCAAAACTTAAACCCTTAGGGATACCAGCTTCAATAATGAAAACTGCTGTTGCACCAGAACCAGAAACAAAATCACAACCGTTTTTATTTAATTTGGGAATTGGTTCTGTGAAAACACCATTATAATTTGGTGTCAAAACACCTATGCAATTTGGACCTATAAGAACACCATTAACACTATTTACAATTTTTACAACTTCATCTTCTAATTTTTTTCCTTCTTCACTAACTTCACTAAAACCTGCTGACAAAATTATAAAAGCTCGTGTTGTTTTTTTATCAGCTAAAATTTCAACGATAAGAGGACAAAATTTTGCTGGAATAGCTAAAATAGCTAGATCTACATTAGGAAGATCATTAGGATTTTTATAAGATTTTATACCTTGAACTTCGTTTTGTTTAGGGTTATTTACATATAATTTTCCTTTGAAATTTCCATCTATTAAATTTTTTAAAACTTTCCCTCCTGGACTATTTACATTATTAGAACCACCAATAACAACTATACTTTTTGGATTTTTTAATGCTTCGTTTATCATAATATATTTATAAAAAAACGCAAGATATTATTTTTTTTTTTAATTTCAAAATATGTTTTTATATATAAAAACATATTTTGAAATTAAAAAAAATTTTTTTTGGAAAAATGCCTAAATTTTATGATTTTTTATAATTAAAAATTTTTTTTCAAAAAACGCCTAAAATTTCAATATTTTTTAATTTCAAAATAAAAAAAATTTTTTTGAAAAATCGCCCAAAATTTTAACATTTTGTAATTTTTTCAAAAAACGCCTAAAATTTCAATATTTTTTAATTTCAAAATAAAAAAAATTTTTTTGAAAAATCGCCCAAAATTTTAACATTTTGTAATTAAAAAAATATTTCCAAAAAACGGCAAATTTTAATGAACTTTAAAATTTATAAAAAAAAAATTTTTTTTGAAAAAAACGGCAATTTTTAATGATTTTTTTATAATTTAAAAAAATTTTTTTCAAAAAAAACGGCAATTTTTTATAATTAAATTTTTATTTTTTAAATAAGGTCTTCTATAAAACAAATTTCTATAAATGATGCTCCTTGTTTTTTCCCAAAATTACCTGCCAAAACTACGATTAAATCTTTTTTATTAAATTTTTTATTTTTCATTAAAATTTTATGAGATTCACTTGAAAAATGCTCAGTGGTTTCTCTTTCTGTCATATAGTTTCCAATAACTCCATAAAATATGGCTAATTCTCTCATTAAACTTTTACTATAACACATAGCATAAATTGGTTTTGTACTGCGATATGCAACAAGATTTCTTATTGTAGTTCCAGAAATACTATCTGCAATTATAGCTTTAGTATCTAATTTTATAGAAGCATCCACAGCGCATTCTGCTAAAAAAGAAGAAGTTTTATTCCTAATAACCATTTCTAATGGTTTTTTAAAATATCGTCTTTTTTTTTCTATTTCTATAGCAATTTTCGACATAGTTTCTACACTTTCTATAGGATATTTTCCATAAGCAGTTTCGCCACTCAACATAATTGCATCTACTCTATCATAAATTGCATTTGCAACGTCGCTTACTTCTGCACGAGTTGGTCTTGGATTATTTATCATCGTATGCAACATTTGAGTTGCGATAACCACAGGTTTTCTCTTATTAAAACATTTTTCTTTTAAAAATTTTTGAATGGAAGGAATTTTTTCCGCAGAAATTTCTATTCCTAAATCTCCTCTTGCAACCATAATCCCATAAGCATGCTCGAGAATTTCATCTATATTATCAACTCCCTCTTGATTTTCTATTTTTGCAATGATTTTTATTTTACTATTATTAATATCTAATATTTTTTGAATATTTAAAATATCATTTTTATTTCTTACAAAAGAATGTGCGATAAAATCAATATCATTTTCAATGGCAAATTTTAAAAAATCCATATCTTTCGGAGATAAAGAAGGCAAATCAATGATAACATTAGGCACATTTATACTTTTTTTACTTTTTATAATTCCATCATTTTCTACTTTACAAGATAAATATTTTTCATTTTTATCTATTACTAATAGGTCAGTTTCACCGTCATCAATTAAAATATGATTACCAACATTAAGGTCTTTTACGAAATTCTTATAAGAAACTCCAAAAGATTTTTTCCCGTTATCTAAAAAATCATCACAAGAATAAACATTAATTATTTCTCCTTTTTTAACAAAAATTTCTTTTTCAAATTTTTTTGTTCTTATCTCTGGACCTTTTGTATCTAAAAGAATTGGAATTTTTTCCGATACTTTTTTAACATTTTTTATCACTCGCAAAGAGTCTTTTGTACTTTGATGAGCAGTATTTATTCTGACGACATTCATACCTGCTTCATATAATTTTTTCAAAAATTCTACACTACAATTTTTGTCAGATATTGTAGCAACTATTTTTGTATTTTTTTGTAACATTATTTTTTATATTAAAAAAAAAATTTTTGCAAAAATATGTTTTTTTTGCAATATTTTAAATCAATATTTTAAAAAAAATTTAATGAGGAATACAAAAATATTTATTTTATTTTTTGCATTGTTTTATGTTTTTACATCTTGTAAAAAAGAAGAAAAAATGGGCTTAGAAGTTTTGCCCCAATCAGAAATTATAAAATCTCAATTTTATGATAAAACAGAAATACAATCTTTTATAGTCGCGACTGACACTTTTAAAATTAAAAATCTTTCTAAAAGTTTAATTGGAGAATATGAAGATCCAATTTTCGGAACAAATAAGGCTGGTTTTATTACTCAGATAAATCTTTCCAAGGAAGACGTAGATTTTGGAGAAAATTTTGAAATAGATTCTATAGTTTTTTATCTAAGCTTAGATAGAATTTTTGGAGATAGCATAGCAGAACAAGAATTAGAAATTTATGAAATAAATAAAGATTTGGAAGATATAGATTATAAAGAAGACGATTTTAATGATTTAGAATTTTATGATAATGATGGTTTAATAGTTTCTAAAAATATTGTATTTTTTGAAAATGAAGATTTTAATGATTCTATAGCCATTAATATGACTGATGAAAATCCAGAGTTTAAAGAAAAAATGCAAATTTTATTTTCTGATGATACAAATTTAGAAAATAATGAAATTTTTTTAGAAAAAATAAAAGGTTTTTATTTTAAATCTACAAAAACTGGAGTTATTGCTTCTGTTGATTTATTAAATTCTTTTTCTTGCATGACTTTATTTTATAAAAATTCTGAAGACACAACTTCACATATTTTTAATATAAATGAAGATTGTATTCGTTTGAATTCTTACGAACGATCTTATGAAAATACAGATTTTTTTTCACAAATAGACGATACTTTTTAATAAAGCAGAATTAATTTTTACAATAGATGAGTCTTCTTTTTTAGATAAAAATTATTCTCTTCCAGATCAATTATATTTAGAAATGGTTAATGAAGACGGAATTTCAAAAATGATAACAGACTTAGAGATAACTCAAACTTATACTTATTTTGGAGGCTATTATAATGAAGAAGATAAAACTTATAAGTTTAACATTTCCAAATATATACAAGATTTAATAGATGGAAATTATAAAACTTATGGACTTCGTTTAATGACAATTGGCAGTGCAATTTTACCACAAAGAGTTGTTTTGAAAGGAGCTAATAATATTAAACTAAATTTAACCTATACGAAATTATAAAAAAATTGCGTTTTTTTTAAAAAATTTTTTTTTGAAAAAACGCAATTTTTTTTGATTTTTATTATTAATTTAATTTTTTTAAATTTGTAAAAAAAAATAAAAATTTATTATGAATTTTTTGAAAAGTTTAGATATAAAAATAAAAATTCTTTTGCCAACGGTTATAATAATTTTTGTTTATTCTGTTTTTTCTGTAAAAAACAGTATGCTTTTTTATTCAGAAAATTTAGAAGAGCAATTTTTATTTAAAAAAGAAAAACAAAAAAAACATTTTGAAAAAAATTTAGAACACATAAAAAAAGAACTATTAGAAATTGTAACATTCTTTTTGACTTTTCCAGAAACAACGGAAGCATACAAATTAATAATGAATGATACTATTCCAATAAAAGATATTTACAAAATTTTAAATGATAAGTTAAATTTTTTACGAAAAGAAATTAATCAGACAGGAAAATTTAATTATGATTTTAATTTTTTTAATAAAGATGGTGCTTCTATTTATGAATTGAAAAATTTACGAGCAAATGAAACTGTAAAAATTAGAAAAAGTTTAGATTATCTTGGAGTTAGTCAGACAAAATTTTCTGGTTTAGAAATTTCTAAACGCGGACTCCGTGTAAGAGGAATATTACCTGTTTTTGCAGACGAGAAAAAAAAAAATTATGCCGGTGCAATAGAAGCATATACTTCTCTTGGTAAAGTAATAGAATTATTAAATTTAGATGAAAATGAAGAATTTGCTATTTTAGTTTACAGTAAAGAATTTGAAAATAACGAAACATATACAAAAAGTTATGAAAATAGATATTTACCCATTTCAGATTTTTATATGGTTAATTATTCTTCTGCAAATTTTCAAACAAATAATATAGATTCCATTTTTCTTTTAAAAAGTTTTTTTGGAGAAGAAAACGAAATTTCATTAAAAAAAAACAATTATTTTTATTCTTTTTTTAAAATAAAAGATTTTGAAGAAAAACCTATTGCCATTTGCATTTACCAATTAAATATTCATAATATAGAAAAAAAATTTGTTGCTTATAAATATAGAATATTTTTTACGACTTTTTTTTCTTTTATAATGATAATAATTTTAATTTATGTAGTAATTTTATTTTTCTCAAAAAAAGTTTTTTTGATACAAAAAACATTAGAAAAAATTGTTAATAAAGATAGGAATATAAATAAAAGTTATTCTTCTAATGAAGACCAATTTGGAATAATTTTAAATGATTTAAATTTCATAATAAAAAAAACAAAAGATCTTGAAGTTTTTACAAAAAAAATCAAAGATGGAGATTTTAAAGCAAAACTAAGAAATTTTAATGAAAAAAATATTCTAGATAAATCTATGGTTTCTATTCAATCAGTATTAGAAAAAGCAAAAAAAGATGAAATTTTAAGAATAGAAGAAGATAAAAAAAGAAACTGGAGTATTAAAGGTTACAGCGATTTAGGAAGAATTTTAAGAGAAGATAGTGAAAATATTGAAAATATTGCTTATAATTCTTTGAAATTTTTAATAGAATATTTGAAATGTAATCAAGGAGGATTTTTTATTGTAAATGATAATAATAAAGAAAATATTTTTTTAGAGCAAATTGCATCTTATGCTTATAATAGAAAAAAATTTGTTCAAAAAATAATCAACAAAAATGAAGGTTTGATAGGAAGAGTTTATCAAGAAAGTGAAACTATTTATCTTACAGAAATTCCTAAAAACTATTTGACAATAAAATCTGGTACAGGCGGAAAATCGCCCAAGAGTATTTTGATAGTTCCTGTTATGAGGAATAATAAAATTTTTGGTATTATAGAAATAGCTTCTTTTGAAAATTTTAAAGATTTTGAAATAGAATTTGTAGAAAATACTGGAGAAATCATCGCAGCAACACTTGCAACTTTAAAAAATAGTACGAATTTTATTTCTCTTGTTATAGATTCTATTCCTTATCCTGTTTTTTATCGAGATGAAAAAGGAATTTATATTAATTGTAACAAAGCTTTTTATGATTATATTGGAGTGAGTAAAGATAAAATCATTAATAAAAATATTTTTGATATTTATTCCAAAAAATTAGCAAATAAATTTCATAAAAAAGATATGGAATTGATTAATTCAAAAAAGAAACAAATTTATGAATCTCAAATAGAGTATTCAGATGGTTCTTTGAAAGATGTGATTTTGCATAAAACACCAGTTTTTTCAAAAGATGGTTCTATTTTTGGAATTCTCGGTGTTATTGTTGATAATAATAAAAAAATTAAAAAATGAAATTAAGAATAAAATTACCATTAATAACAAGTATTATAGTTTTTTTGTCTATTGTTCTTGTCTCCTCTTTTTTAATTTATAAATTTAAAAAAGAAACATTAGAAAATATAGAAAATTTTAGAAACGAAGAAATCATAAAAGTTAAACAACATATAAAAGATATTGTTGAACTTTCTTATGAAATGATAGCTTTATCGTATAGAAGTCCAGAAGATATAGAACTAATAGAGCAAATTTATGGCGAATCAATTATAGAACAGTCGGCTACTTTAGATAAAGATGTTTTATTAAGAAATATACGTGATGACATTATGCGTGTTACTTTAAAAGATCTGAGGGTTTTGAGATATAATAACGGTGAAGGTTATATTTGGATAAATACATTTAATAAACCTTATAAAGTTATTATGCACCCAACAAATCCAGAATTAGAAGGAAAATCTCTTAGAGATAAAAAATACAATATATCTTCTACCGGAGGAAATACGGAACGAATAAAAAAGTTTTAAAAATTAGTTATTTAAAATTGTTTAAAGAAAAAAACTGGGTGATAGGCACTGGAGTTTATATAGATAATATAGATAAAAAGGTAGAAATTAAATCAAAAGATTTAAATAATAAAATCAACAAAATGATTTTTATGACTTTATTTGTCAGTTTTATTTTGATTACAATTGCAATAATTGTGCTTTTTAATGTAAGTAATTCTATGACAAATGCAATATCCAAAATAAATAAACAATTACAAGAAATTTCTAAGGGGAAATTTCCTAAAAATTTAGACTTAATAAGAAAAGATGAAATAGGTGAAATAAAAAAATCTGTTGATAAATTAATTAATGGTTTTAAAAATTATACATCTTTTGCAAAATCTATCGGGAAAGAAAATTTTAATGCAAAATTTGAAACTCTTAGTAAAGAAGATGAACTTGGAAATTCGCTTTTAGAGATGAGAAATAGTTTAAAAATATCAAAACAAGAAGATAAAAAGAGAACAGAAGAAGATAAAGTAAGAAATTGGATAACTACAGGTCAAGCAAAATTTTCTGAGATTTTACGTCATAATACAGATAATTTAAAATTACTTGGTGATGATGTTGTTTATAATTTAATAAAATATCTTAATGCAAATCAAGGAGGTTTATTTGTTTTTAAAGAAAATGAAGAAGGTAAGAAATTATTTATAGAGCTTCTTTCATCTTATGCTTATGATAGAAAAAAATATAATTCAAAAAAATTTGAAATTGGAGAAGGACTTATTGGAACTTGTGCCATAGAAAAAGAAAGTATTTATATGACTAATATTCCAGAGAAATATATAGAAATCACTTCTGGACTCGGAGAATCAACTCCAAGAAATTTACTTCTTGTTCCATTAAAAACTGAAAATAAAATAATGGGAGTTATTGAAATTGCATCTTTCAATAAAATTGAAAAGCATAATATAGAATTTGTAGAAAAAATAGCTGAAAATATTGCTTCCACACTTGTCATAGCAAAAATTAATTCTAAGACAAAATATTTATTAGAAAAATCTAAACAAACGTCAGAGATATTAGTTTCGCAAGAAGAAGAAATGAGACAAAATATAGAAGAGCTACAAGCAACACAAGAAGAATCAGCAAGAAGAGAAAATGAAACTATAGGAATTTTATCTGCTGTAGATTTGGTTGTTGCAAGAGCAGATATTTCATTAGATGGAAAAATAGTTTCTTTAAATGACGAAATGATGTTTCTATTAGAAATAGAAAAAAAAGATAAAAAGGTTTATAATATTAAAAATTTTATTCCCAATAAAAATTTGTCTAAGTTTAAATTAGATTGGAAAAGAGTTATCGCAGGAAAAATTTTTAAAGGAAATATTGAAATAAAAACAAGAAAAAAAAATAATGTAATAATTACAAGAGCTTTTAGTCCAGTAATGAAAAATGATGAAGTTAATAAAGTTTTATTTATTGCTCAAAAAATCATTAAATAATTTTTTATATAAAAAAAAATATAATTTTACAAAAAAAAAATATTTTAAAATTATATATATGAGAAGAGAATTAAAAAAGACAGAATATGTTACTCATTATGGAGATTTAGAGATATCTTTATTGGAACAAATTTGGGAAAATGAAGAGGAAAATATGACAGAAGAAGACTATAAAAATGATATGAAAAATTATTTGTATCTTGTTACTATTTATAACTTCAAATTAAACTTAATAAATACTAAGTTTTTTGCATATTTTATTAATCCAGAGGTACAAGAATGGGTTGATGAAAACATTTTTTTAATAACTAAAAATATTGTAGAAAAAATAGCTTTTGTTGTTCCTACAAATATTGTAGCACAAATATCCATAGAACAAACAATGGAAGAAGCAAATGGTTTAGGATATAAAAAAGTTGCTTATTTTGATACTAATGAAGAAGCAAGATTTTGGTTATTAGAAAATAATTAAAAATTTTTTTTAATATTATGAAATATATATACATATTTATTTTGGTTTTTATTTTTTCTTGCTCTGGAAAAAATGATAAAATAATTGAAGATCACAAAAAATCAATTGAAGATATCAAAAAAATAAAGGAAGATTACAAAGCAGAAATAGCTAAATTCCATTCTGGGAATTTAGGTGATACTTCTTCTATGTTAATTGCTAATCCTATAATTTTTGATTTAGTTGTAAAAACAAATTCAACAGACGAATGGGAACAAGAATGTTTGAAAAACGTTTCCGAACGAAGTTTATTTGATAGTCTTTTTAAGGCTGTTTATAATGGAAGATTACAAGCATATAATTATTTTACAAATTTGCCGATGAGTATAGAAGAAATAAAAAATTTAGAAAAAAATAATGAAGAATTTTCAAGAGATAGACTTTCTAAATTGCAATTTGTTGAAAATTGGTATTTCGATTATGAAAATTTTAAAATTGGAAAAAAGGTAAAATCTGTTATGCTTGCTTATGAAGTTTATAATTTAGAAGGAGAAATAAGAGGTTATAAACCTCTTTTTAGAGTAAATCTTAATTAAAAAATTTTTTCGCCAAATTTGGCGAAAAATTTACATTTTTATAATCTTTTTTGTAAAAATTTTATTTTTAAATTTTATTTTTACAAAATAGTTTCCTTTTTTCAAGAATTTCAAATTAATTTTTTCATTAGAATTTTCCTTTTGTTTTTTGAAAATAAGTTTTCCATAAATATCTGTAATAAAAATTCCTTCTATATTTTTATAATTCTTTATAGAAATACTTATGTTTTCGCAAAATGGATTTGGAAAAATATTAATTTTAAATTCATTTTTTAAAATTCTTTCATTAGAAGAAAAATAATCTATTGCTGGAATAGGTAAATCTGGAGCAATGGCTTCCGGCGTAAATCCATAAGAACAAGCAAACCACATATTATTTTCCAAAATTGTTTCTGAAATTCCAACAGAATTTAAAGATAATTCAGAAAAAGAATTTCCACTCCATGTACTCCAATAATCAGGATCGCCAGCAATTCCATTATGTTCGTTAATTTCATCATTATCAGAATCATAAATCAAATCATTTAAAAATGAACCATACTCAGAATTTTGAATATTTGCAATTAAATTTCCATCTGCTTCTGCGATTTCATTTATTAAATTTTCCATATTTTTTTCTCCGTCAAAACGATAACCCCAAGCATAAGAACTTACATCTGTGTTATCTTTCCAATCTATAATAAAAACAACTTCTTTTTCGCCTTCACCTATCCAAAAAATAATATCATCTTTAATAAAATCTTTAGATTGTAAAAAAAATTGGAATTTGAAAATTAATACTAAAAATATAAAAATAAATTTTTTCATCATTTTTTAATTTAAAAAAACGTAAATTTATATTATAAATTAAAAAAAAAATTTTTTTAATAAAAAAATTTTTACCAAAAAACAACGATTTTTTTTAATTTTTTTTCAAAAAAAATTTTTACCAAAAAACGACGATTTTTTTTAATTTTTTTTCAAAAAAAATTTTTTACCAAAAACAACGATTTTTTTAATTTTTATTAAAAAAAAATTTTACCAAAAAACGACGATTTTTTTTAATTTTTTTTACTCTCTTAGATCAATAATTTCAATATTTGGATGCTCTTTTTTTTTCCATTTAAAAAAATTATCTTTTAGTTTCAAATTATGCTCTAAAGATTTAATTTTCAGAGTGTAATGATTTCCATCTTTTCCAAAATTTTTAATTGAAATTATTTCACTTTTATCTTTATCAATTTTCAAGCGAATACGAGAAAAATTTTTTTTCTTAGGTTTCTTCGGAAATAAATCTATAACATAAATTATTTTTTTATCCTCTTCTCCCTGTGATACAAATCTATATTTATAACCTTTTTGATAAATGGTTAAAAGTTTAGATGGATTCATTATAGATTCATCTTTTTTGTCTAATTTGTTAATATTTACTTCTTCTGCATCTTTTAAATAAGTCCAAATTAATCTTCCATTACAAAAAATTTCTGTCGTTTCATAAATTAATTTGAATTTGTTTTTTTTTATAAAAACAGTTCCTTCTAAAGTTTCTTCTATGTCATCTTGTAAATTTTCTAATGTATTAGTAAATTCTATTTTCATAGCTTTATAAGAACGAGTCTTTTTTGAAACCTTATCAAGAATTTTTTTTGCTTTAATATCTTGTCCGAAAGTAGGAAAAGATAATAAAATTATAATAAATAGCAATAAATTATTTTTCATAATATTTATAAATATTTTTAAATAAAACATATAATTTTAAAAATTATTTTAAAATTCAAAAATATTTTCAATTTTTTTCAAAAAAAAATTTTTATATTTTTATATATTAATAATTTTCAATTATAATTGTCGTTATTTAATTTAATAAATAATTAATAAAAAAATAAATGAAAGAGTTTTTTAAAAATAAATATTTGAAATTTTCAATTGCTGTAATTCTTTATATTTTATGGATAATATGGTTGGGAAATTATTGGTTATTGATAGGTTTACCTATTATTTTTGAAATTTATATTATTAGAAAAATTCATTGGAAGTTCTGGAAAAAAAAAGGTGTAAAAAAACAAACATTTTATAAGGATGTTTTTTATAGAAGCATTTACAATTCCAACTTCTTCTATGGAAAAAGATATGTTAATTGGAGATTATTTATTTGTTAGTAAAGTTAATTATGGTCCGAAATTACCAAATACTCCTCTATCTTTTCCTTTTGCTCATCATACTTTACCTTTGACAAAATCCACAAAATCTTATTTAGAATGGATAAAATGGGATTATAAACGTTTGTTAGGTTTTGAAAAAATAAAAAATAATGATGTTGTTGTTTTTAATTTTCCTGCCGGAGATACTGTTGCATTAAATCAACAAGCACAAAGTTATTATCAACTTTGCCGAAGTTATGGGCGAGAAAATGTATGGAAAAATGATTTTGTAAATCCATATACTGGACAAGTTTTGAAGAACTTTTTTGGAGAAATTATTGTCCGTCCAAATGATAAAAAAGAGAACTATGTAAAACGTTGTGTAGGAATTCCCGGAGATAGTTTGCAAGTTATTGACGGAGACCTATTTATAAATGGAAAATCTGTTGACAATTTAGAAAATTTACAATATAATTATGATATTTTTACTGAGGGGAAAATAATAACTCCTAAAATATTTGAAAGACTGAGCATTTCTATAAAAGATTATCACGATAAATTTGTTCATAATTTTGGATATAAAGATTTACCATTGACACAAGAAAATTTTAATAAATTTAAATCTTTTAAAAGTGTAAAAAAAATAGTAAAAAAAATAAATCCTAAAAGTGAATCTATGACAAGTTATATTTTTCCACACCATAAAAACTTTCCATGGAATGAAGATAATTTTGGACCTTTATTTATTCCGAAAAAAGGCTTTAAGATTGAATTGAATATAGAAAATTTACCATTATATAAAACAATTATTCTTTCTTATGAAAAAAACAAATTAAAAGTTGATGGAGATAAAATTTTTATTAATGATAAATTAGTTGAAAATTATACTTTCAAAATGGATTATTATTTTATGATGGGGGATAATAGGCATAATTCTGCAGATTCTCGATTTTGGGGTTTTGTCCCAGAAGATCATATAGTTGGAAAAGCTGTTATGGTTTGGCTTTCTCTTGATGAGGAGCAATTTTTTTTAAAAAAAATCAGATGGAATAGGTTTTTTAAATTTATACATTAATTTTAAATTTTGAAAAAAATGAAAATCAAAAGATTTTTAGTTTTATTGTTTATTATTATTTTAAATAATAGTTGTTTTAGGACTTACGAAAACGGAGAAGAAGAAGAAAATTATTCTCATAACTCCGATGTAATTTTGGAAGTTGTAGATGATGAGCATTCCGGAAGAATGAAAGAAGATCTACAAGTTTTTGATATTGATACAAAAACTTATGAATTAAATTGTTTATTGCCGGAAGATCTTTATGAATATTTTAAAATCCAACCAAAAACTTTCGAATATACAGGAGATTTGCCAAGAGACTGGAAAGAAAAATTTTATAATATTTTTTTAAATAACAAAAAAGATGAGAGATTTTTGAATAGTATAATTAACGAGTTGAACCGAATAAATTCTTCTATGTCTGATGATGAATTTGTAGAAGTTGTCGTTGCTTACGTTCAAGGAGCTTTTGAATACGATTGGAATTCTTATTATAATATAAATGAAAAAATCAAATATCCTTATGAAACTATTTTTTTAAAAAAAGGTGTTTGTGCAGATAAATCTGTTTTACTTGCGAAAATGTTATTTTTATTAGATTACGAGGTCGTTTTATTTGCTTTTGAAAAAGCCAATCATATGGCTGTTGGAATAAAAGTTCCAAGAGGTTACGGAAATTTTGGAACAAATTACGCATTTATAGAATCAACTGATTATGCTAGAATTGGACAAATTCCAGATAATTATGCTGGAGGCATAAAAATAAAAGAAGCACCAGAAATTATTAATATGAATCCAAAAGGAAGAAAAACTTTTAAAAAAATAAAAAAAATAAAAAAAGAAGATAAAATTATTTTGGAAAAATATGGTAGAGAATATTTCTTTGCTTCCGCTAAGAAAAAAAATATTTTAAAAAATATGACTATGATCCAAACACGTTTAGATAGTTTTAAGTTTGAACATAAATTATTAAATTGTAATGGAAATGGTGCTCTCAGTAAAGAAAAATATTCAAAATGTAAAAAATTAACAAATGAAATAAACCGTTTGGTTGTAATTTACAATAAACAAGTGAAAAAATATAATAAGAAATAATTTTTATGAAAAAAAATTTTAAAATTTTATTTATAGATAGTACACATAAAATTTTTGTAGAAATTTTAGAAAAAAATGGTTTTCATTGTGATTATTTTCCAGAAATATCTGCAAATGAAATCAAGAAAATAATTTGTAATTATCAGGGAATTGTTATTAGAAGTCGGATAAAATTAGATAAATTAATTTTGTCTAAAGCAAAAAATTTAAAATTTATTGCACGAGTTGGTGCAGGGATGGAAAATATAGATTTAGATTTTGCTAAAAAAAATAACATAAAATGTTTCAATTCTCCAGAGGGAAATCGCGATGCTGTTGGTGAGCATACATTGGGGATGTTACTTTCTTTGTTTAATAATTTATGCCGAGCAGATAAAGAAGTAAAAAATGGAATATGGAAACGAGAAGAAAATAGAGGTTTAGAAATTAAAGGGAAAACTATAGGAATTATTGGTTATGGAAATATGGGAACAGCTTTCGCTCAGCGTTTACAAGGTTTTCAAACAAATATAATTTCTTACGATAAGTATAAAAAAGATTTTGGAAATTCTTTTGTGAAAGAAGTTTCTTGGAATGAAATTTTTGAAGAAACAGATATTTTAAGTTTTCATATTCCTTTGAATGAAGAAACAAAATTTTTATTTAATAAAAATTTAATAAAAAATTTCAAAAAAAAAATTTTTGTAATAAACACTTCACGAGGAAAAATTATAAATACTAATGATTTAATTGACGGATTAAAAAATAATAAAATTCTTGGTGCCGCACTTGATGTTTTAGAATATGAAAAAACGTCTTTTGAAAATTTATATAAAAATAAAAAAAATTTTTCTAATTTTAATTTTTTGAAAAAAAGCGAAAAAGTTATTTTAAGTCCACATATTGCTGGATGGACAAAAGAATCTAAAATAAAATTATCTAAATTATTAGCAGAAAAAATTTGTAAATTTTTTTAAATTTCAAAATAAAATTATTGAAAATTTTAATAATTAAAAAAAAAAATTCCAAAAAACGTAAAATTTTAATATTTTATAAAAAAAAAAATTCAAAAAAACGAGAAATTTTAATGTTTTATTAAAAATAAATTTTTTCAAAAAACGACCAAAATTTTTAATTTTTTAAAATTATAAAATCTTTAAATTTTTTATAAAATCTTTAAATTTTGTGAAGGTTTATTTTTTCATTGTAAAAACTAAAATTTAATTTTTTATCCTCTTCGCTAATTTCAAACAGCGAATCATCAATTTCACTCTTGCAAACGTACATTTGATTTAAATCAAGCATGGAAATAAAAATATTTTTTTGCCTTTCTAAACTTAATTTTTTAAAATTATCCTCATCAATAACTTTAAAAAACTTTCTTATATTTAAATTATAATCTAAAAAATATCTTTCATTTAATTCTTTAAAAAAAATTTTTAAATGCTCCAAAGACGAACAAGATAAAATATCATCCTCTGCAATTTTATTGTTTTCTTTCAATTCAAAATAAATAAATTCTCCGCCGCCATTCCAATTTACTGATTTTGAAATTCCAGTAGTAAGCTAATAATTTCTTCGTCGTAATTTTCCAAAAGGTTTAATTTTAATTCAGTTTTATCTTTATTCCAAACTTTTTTAAAAAAAATGATGCTTTTTCAAAAAAAATTTTTTTTTTAAAAAACGCTCAAATTTTAATATTTTTTTTAATTAAAAAAAAAATTTTTTCAAAAATCGTCCAAATTTTAATGTTTTATTAAAAAAAATTTTTTTCAAAAATCGTCCAAATTTTAATGTTTTATTAAAAAAAAATTTTTTTCAAAAATCGTCCAAAATTTTAATGTTTTTTAATTTCAAAATAAAAAAAATTTTTTCAAAAATCGTCCAAAATTTCAATCGAAACATTGGAGGTTAAAAAAAAACCTCCAATGTTAAAAAAAAAAAAATTTCAAAATTCGTCCAAAATTTTAATATTTTTAAATTGAAATTTAAAAATATTAAAATTTTGGACGAATTTTTTTTTTAAATTTTTTTTATAAATTATAAAATAATTTTTTTAAAATTTTCTTCAAATTTTTTATTATATTCATTATTGAAAAAAGGTAATCCAATTAATTTATATTTTGAATTTTCGTTTTTCATAATGTTTTTCAAACCATATCTTTCAGTTATTTCTTCTAGGAAATTTTCTTTCCAGCTTTCTTTTGAATATTCAAAAGTATTATTTTTATCAAGAAATTGGTTTCCTTTTGGCTCAATAAATATTTGGTAAAAAATATTATTGTCGTTTTTTTTATTCAAAAATAAAATAAAATCCGGTTGAAAACCTCTTGCTTTTTCGAAATCATAAATTTTAAAAACTTCTTCATTTTTTAATAAAAAAATTTTTTCATATTTTTTTTCTAATTTTTTGAAACTATGATTTATAAATTCAATTAAATCTTTTTCCTCGCTTGTTCCGACAAAACCATCTAAAATATACCATTCATTATTTACAATTTCTTCGTATGCATTCTTAGGATTAATAATTTTTGTTTTTGGTTTATCAAAAAAATCTTTGATAT
>NBLL01000075.1 GCA_002084355.1 Bacteroidetes bacterium 4572_128
AAAAAAATTTTTTTTTTATAAAATTAAGAAAAAAAATAATATTTAGATTTGTACAAATGTAAATATTTTTCAACATTTTAGAAAACAAAATTAAAAGAAAAATTATAAGTTATTCCCCTTAGATTTCTGTTATATGAAAATGGAATAAAATATCCAATTTTATTATCTATAATAATATATTGATTTTTAAAAAGTTCTAATCCTATAAAAAGATTCATACTTGCCGTAAGTTTTTTTCTGTTTTCTGCAGTTAAAAATAGACCACCAATATTATATCCAGAATATAAGTTCAAAAATTTATTTTTTCCTCTGCCGAAATGTCTTGTATAAAAATCTTGTCCAAAAGCAAAAGTTAAAATTTCTGAGTATCTTGAAGAGTCATTTTCCATTTTTGAATCGTTCACTTCTCTCATTACTCCAAAAAGCCCATAACTTTTTCCCTTAGTAAAAAGATAACGCAAAGAAAAACCTTGATAAACCTCAGCAAATAAATTTTTTTCTGGATTTTCAATGAAAAGTATATCAAAAGAAGCTCCCGGCATATTTACAAAAGAAACTTTTTTCGATGTTAAATCTTCGGTATCGTCGTCTAAATTTATAATTGCTTTATATATATTTTTTTGCTCAAAAGCTTTTAAATCTAAATTGAGTTTAAAAATTTGCTTATCTATGTGCCAAACTTGGTCAAGATAAGAATAATATCTTTGTTCATTCTTTTCTGTTGTTTTTTTATTCGAAATATTGTTTATCTCATCTTGATAAGATTTTTTTGAATTTTCTAAATATTCAATTTCTAAAATTTTTTTCGAAATAATATTTGCATTATTTACAGTATTTATCTCCTTTTTTGATAAATAACCTATACTCATTAAAAATGTATCTAATTCAAAAAAATCTTCTTTTTCAAGATAAAGTTTCACAAAAAAATTGCGAGAGCGTTCACTTTGACTTAGAATAATAATATCTTTACTTTTCAAAAAATTTTTTAGTTTATTCTTAGAACTTTCGAAATAAGTTGTATAAACATTTGCATCTAAGGTAGTTATAAAACCTTTTTTCTGAGCAAAAGAAAATTTGAAAAATAAAATTAAAAGCAATGAAATAATATTTTTTTTCATAATTTAATTTTTATATAAAATTAAAAAATTTTTTATAATTTTAAAAAATTTTTTTTTTAATATGCGCATAGATATTTTAACAATTTTACCAGAACTTTTAGAAAGTCCATTTAATCATTCAATCATAAAAAGAGCGAAAGAGAAAAAAATTATTGATATTTTTATTCATAATATTAGGGATTATTCTACAAATAAACATAAAAAAGTAGATGATTATTCTTACGGTGGTGCCGCAGGAATGGTTATGACTATTCAACCAATAGAAAGTTTAATTAATAAGTTAAAAACAGAAAGAAAATATGACGAAATAATTTTCCTAACACCAGATGGAGAAACTTTTAAGCAAAAAACAGCACAGAATTAGAGAGCATCTTATCACAAAAGAAATTTCTATAGGAGATTTTGTGCTTACAGGTGGCGAACTGGCATCTGCAATAATTGTTGATAGTATTATAAGGTTAATTCCCAATGTTATTTCTGATGAAATTTCTGCTTTGACAGATTCATTTCAGGATGATTTACTTGCTCCGCCGATTTATACACGTCCATATAATTATAAAAATTGGAAAGTGCCAGACATTTTATTATCAGGAAACAAAAAAGAAATTGAAAAATGGGAATTAGAACAGTCTATAAAAAGAACCGAAAACATTAGACCAGACCTTTAAATTTTAAATAATTTTAAATAAAAAAAAATTTTTTTCCAAAAAACGGCAATTTTTTTAATTTTTATTATAAAAAAATTTTTTTCAAAAAAATTGATTTTTTTAATTTTTATTTCAAAAAAAATTTTTTCCAAAAAAATCAATTTTTTTAATTTTTATTATAAAAAAAATTTTTTCCAAAAAACGGCAAATTTTTAATTTTTATTATAAAAAATAATTTTTTCAAAAAAAACGGCAATTTTTTAATTTTTATTATAAAAATAAATTTTTTCAAAAAAACGGCAATTTTTTTAATTTTTATTATAAAAAAAAATTTTTTCAAAAAAACGGCAAATTTTTAATTTTTATTATAAAAAATAATTTTTTCAAAAAAAACGGCATTTTTTTAATTTTTATTATATAAAAAAATTTTTTCCAAAAAACGGCAATTTTTTTAATTTTTATTATAAAAAAAAATTTTTCCAAAAAAACGGCAATTTTTTTAATTTTTATTTCAAAAAAAATTTTTTCCAAAAAAATCAATTTTTTTAATTTTTATTATAAAAAAAATTTTTTCCAAAAAAATCAATTTTTTTAATTTTTATTATAAAAAAAATTTTTTTCAAAAAATGGCAATTTTTTAATTTTTATTATAAAAAAATTTTTTTCAAAAAAAATCAATTTTTTTAATTTTTATTATAAAAAATTTTTTTCCAAAAAAATCAATTATTTTAATGTTTTCAAATTATAAAAAATTTTTTTCCAAAAAAATCAATTATTTTAATGTTTTCAAATTATAAAAAATTTTTTTTCAATATCAAAAATTGAATTCAAAATTTTAACGCAGGAAATTATATTTATAATATTTTTTTTTTTAATAAAATTATTGAAAATTAAAAATAATTGTTTTGATTGTAGAGATTGAAATTTTTTTATGAAAAATAAAAAAAAATGATGTTTTTATAAAAAAAAATATAATTTTAAATAAATTTTAATTTAAAAAAAATGAAAAAAAAATATTTTATTTTTATTATTTTTGCAGCATACATAATTTTTTTTGTTTCTTGTAGTAATGCTGATAAAAAAGAGGGAAAATACTCAAAAAAAGATTTTGACGATTTTCTGATTTCTTACGAGAAAAAAATAATTCCTTTAAATAAGGAAATTCAAGAAACAAATTTTCTTGCAAATGTTTCTGGAAAAGATGCTGATTATAGAAAAAGTGCAAAACTTGGGATAGAAATCACAAAATTATACTCAGATAAAAAAAGTTTTGAAATGTTAAAATCTTTGAAAAAAAGTGATATTCTTAAAGATACTTTGAAAAAACGTCAGCTGGAAATTCTTTACAACAAATACCATTCGCATCAAGTTGATAGAAATAGTATGGCTTCTATTATAATGAAATAGAAAAAATTTTATCTAATACTAAAAACAGTAAAAAATTAGAAAAAGTTTGGAAAGCAAGTAAAAAAGTTGGAGAAGAAGTTGCAGAAAATTTAATAAAGCTTGTAAAAATGAGAAATAAAGCTGCAAGATACTTAGGTTTTAAAAATTATTTCGAGATGCGTTTAATTTTAAGTGAGCAAAATCCTGAGGAAATAGAAACTATTTATGAAGAATTAGATTTGCTTACTGGAAGACCTTATGCAGAATTAAAATATGATATGGACGATTATTTTTCAGAATATTATAATATTCCTGTAAAAGATCTTAGACCTTGGCATTATCAAAATCGTTTTTTTCAAGAAGCGCCGAATATTTATAAAATAGATTTTGATAAATATTATCATAAAAAAGATATTGTTAATTTATCTGAAATATTTTTTGAAAGTATAAAATTAGAAATTGACGATATTATTAGTAATAGCGATTTGTTTGAGGAAGAAGGAAAAACAGAAATGGCTTTTACCAGAGATATAAATAGAAATGGTGATGTGAGAATACTCGCAAATATTAGAGATAATTCCAGCTCTATGCGAACTATGCTTTATGAAAGTGCTTTTGCAATTTATTTGAAAAATATTGACAAAAATCTTCCTTATACTTTAAAAGAACCAGCACATTTTTTAATTAATGATGCTGTTGCTGTTTTGTTTTCTCGCATGGCAACTTCTCCAAGTTGGCTAAAAAATATTCTTAACATAGACGAAAAAGAAATTAATAAAATTTCAAAAGAATGTTTTAAGAAATTGCGTTTAGAAAAATTTGTTTTCAGTCGTTTTGCACAAGTTATGTATCATTTCGAAAAAGATTTATATGCAAATCCAGATAGAGATTTAAATAAACATTGGTGGGACCTTGTGGAAAAATACCAATTAATTAAACGTCCGGATAATAGAAATCTTCCAGATTGGGCTTCTAAAATTCATTTAATTACGCAGCCATGTCAATATCATAATTATATGCTTGGTGAATTATTAGCTTCTCAGTTTGAAAATTACTTAAGAAAAAATAGAATCGTAAAAGATAAAAATTTCGTTGGAAATACTAAAGTTGGTGAATATTTTCAAAATCATATTTTCAGATATGGAAATTTCTATCAATGGAACGAATTAATAGAAAGAGAAACTGGTGAAAAACTTTCTGCCGATCATTTCAAAAATCAATTTATTGGTATGAAATAATAAAAAATGAATTTTTACAAAAATTTTAAATCCACGATAAAATCGTGGATTTTTTTTATAAAAAATGAATTTTTAAAATTTTATTTTATTTTTTTCGTTTATAAAAAAAATTTTTTTATAAAATGAAAGAAAAAAAAATTGTTTTATTTTCTGTAATATTTTTTTGTATTTTTTTAAATGTTTTTTCTCAAAAAAAATATGCTACAATTTATGGGAAAATTACAGACGAAAAAGAAAATCCAATATCTGAAGTAAATGTTTTTATGATAGGCTATCCGTCTGGAGTTGCAAGTGATAAAAACGGTAATTATGAATTGAAAATTTTTGCAAACAAGAAAAACAAGAAAATAAAAATTGGTTTTTCTTCCATTGGTTTCGAAAATAAATCAATTTTAATAAAAGCAAAAGAAGGAAAACATCTAGAATATAATGAAAAATTAAAAAAAGAAATTATAGAAGTAGATGGAGTTGTAATAACTTCTGATAAAAATTATATAGAATTTGAAATTTTGATGAAAATTTAATTTATGTAAATGACATAGAAATTTATCGTCCAATGTTAATACGCTCTGGACAGCAAGAAGGATTGAGTTTTATAAATACTGATATGGTTTCATCTATTTTATTTTCTTCCGGAGGTTTTGATGCAAAATATGGAGATAAAATGTCTTCTGTTTTAGATATAAAATATAAAAAACCTTCTGAATTGGAAGGAGCTGTAACAGCAAGTATGCTTGGAGGTTCTGTTTTTTTGGGTGATAGAATTAATAATTTTACTTATATAACAAGTTTTCGTTATAAGACTTCTCAATATTTGCTAAACTCTCTGGAAACAGATGGAAGTTATCAGCCAAATTTTAGGGATTTTCAAACTTATTTAACTTATAAGTTAAATGAAAAATTAGATTTTGATTTTTTATTTAATTATTCTTCTAATTCTTACAAATTTGTTCCGGAAGATAGAAATACTAGTTTTGGAACTATGAATAATGCTCTTGGTTTTAGAGTTTATTTTGAGGGACAAGAATTGGACGAGTTTAAAACAAATGTATCAGCTTTTTCTATGAATTACAAAATAATAGAAAATTTAAATTTGAAATTTATTTTATCAACAACACAAACAAACGAGAAAGAAAATTTTGATATTTTAGGGCAATATTTTTTAAACGAATTAGATAAAGAAATTGGTTCAGATAATCTCGGAGATAGTACTTTGAATTTAGGAATAGGTTCTTTTTTAAATCATGCAAGAAATAGTTTTTCCGCAAAAATTTATAATATCGCTCATAAAGGATATTTTAAAAAAGAAGAAAATTTCTTCAGATGGGGAATAAAATTTCAAAAAGAAATTATAGAAGATAAAATTAACGAATGGAAATTATTAGATTCTGCCGGTTATTCTATGCCTTTTTCTGACGAAGAAGTTTTTTTAAAAGAGAGTTCTAATGAAAAAAATAATTTGAATACTAACCGTATAAGTATGTATTTTCAAGACACTTATAAATTTCCAATGGACAGTGTTTTTTTAAAATTAACTGCTGGTTTAAGAGCAAATTATTGGGATTTCAATAATCAATTTATTATTAGTCCTCGTGCGGCGATAACATTTGTGCCAAATTCGAAAAAAGATATTTTGTTTAGATTTTCTTTTGGTTTTTATCACCAGCCGGCATTTTATAAAGAACTAAAAAATCTCGCTGGAGAAATTCAAAAAAATATCAAAGCCCAGCAATCGGTTCATTTTGTTTTAACTTTTGAAAAAAACTTCAAATTTTGGGATAGACCTTTCAAATTAAAAACGTCTATTTATCATAAAATTTTGAACGATATAATTCCTTATGAAATTGATAATGTAAGAATTAGATATTATGGAGAAAATAATTCTAAATATTTCCGGAGATAATTTAGCTTATATTCCTATGCCAAGCGACCAAATTTTAAATATGGGTTTATTTTTTCAGGATTATATTCCAAATAATCATTCATATAAAATGCACTTAAATCTTGTTTTTGCAACAGGTTTACCTTTTGAACCGCCAAATATAAAATCTTATGATTTGAGAATGCCATCTTATAAAAGAGTTGATATTGGTTTTTCTAAAATTTTAAAATCCGAAATAGATATTTTTTCTAAAAAAAATCCTTTTCGTTTTATAAAAAGTATATGGATAACTGCGGAAGTTTTTAATTTATTAGATATAAAAAATACTGTTTCTTACGATTGGATAAAAGTGGTTCCGAGTGCAACTAATCCAAATCCAAATTTTCCAGACCAATTTGCTGTACCAAATTATCTGACAAAAAGAAGAATTAATTTAAAATTAAGATTTGATTTTTAAATTATTAAAAAAACAGCGTTTTTTGGAAAAAATTTTTCGTTAAAAATTAAAAATTTGGTCGGTTTCTTTGATTTTTTTTTTTTAATTTCAAATAAAAATTTTAAAATTTTGTTTTTTTTATAAAAAATTTTTTTAATTTTCAAATAAAAAATATTAAAATTTTGTTTTTTTAATTAAAAATTTTTTTAATTAAAAAAAAAAATTATAATTTTGTAAAAAATATTTTTTATTATGTTTGATTCTAATATTTATCAAAAAAGAAGAATAAATTTAAGAAACCAGTTAAATTCGGGTTTAATTTTATTTTTGAGTAATCAAGAAGCTTCTTTAAATTACAAAGCAAATACTTATCGTTATCGTCAAGATAGTAATTTTTCCTATTTTTTTGGTTTGGATACACCGCAGTTTAATGCGATGATTGACATAGACAGCGGTCTAAATTATATTTCTGGGATTTTTCCTGAAATAGACGATTTGATTTGGTTAGGAAGTGAAGAAGCAAAAAAAACAGAAGTTGCTGTAAAAGAAAGTGCTGTTGATAAAGGAATAACTCCGTCAGAATTTGAGGAAATTATTAAACAAGCAATTATTGACGGTAGAAAAGTTCATTTTTTACCTCCTTATCGAGCAGACCAATATTTGCAATTGCAAAATTTACTCGGATTAAATGTTTCTGACATAGACAATTATGTTTCTGTAGAATTAATAGAAGCAATTGTAAAAATGCGTTCTGTAAAAACAGAATTGGAAATTTCTGAAATGGAAAAAGCAGCAAATATTGCTTATGAAATGCACACAACAGCAATGAAAATGGCAAAAGATGGAGTTTCAGAACAAAAAATTGTTGGAAAAATGGAAGGTATTGCAATTTCTAATGGTTGGGGAACATCTTTTCCTATAATTTTATCTAAAGACGGTCAATATTTACACAATCATTTTCACGGTAATATTTTGAAAAATGGAGATTTACTTCTTGTTGATGCAGGAGCAGAAACAAATTCGCATTACGCAAGTGATATGACAAGAACTTTTCCTGTTTCTGGAAAATTCTCTGTACGACAAAAAGAAATTTACGAAATAGTTTTAAAAGCAAATGAAGAAACTATAAAAGAAGTAAAACCAGGAATTTTCTTCAAAGATTTACATTTAATGGCTGCGAAAATAATTGTTGAAGGTTTAAAAGAAGTTGGAATTATGAAAGGTGATACTGATGAAGCCTTAGAAAAAGGTGCTCATGCTTTATTTTTTCCACACGGTTTAGGTCATCAACTTGGCATGGACGTTCATGATATGGAAGGATTAGGAGAAAAATATGTTGGTTATAATAAAAATGTGAAACGAAGTAAACAATTCGGATTGGCATTTTTGCGTTTTGCGAAGAATTTGAAAAAAGGCTATGTTATAACTATAGAACCGGGAATTTATTTTATTCCATTAATGATAGATATATGGAAAAAAGAAAATAAGTTTTCTGAATTTATTAATTACGAAAAAGTTGAAACTTATAAAGATTTTGGTGGAATACGTATAGAAGATGATATTCTTGTTACAGAAAATTCTTATAAAATTCTTGGGAAGAAAGTTCCTAAAAAAGTGGAAGAGATAGAAAAATTTATTTCTGAAAATAATTAAAAAAAAAATGCTTTTTTTTAAAAAAAAAATTATTATGTTTTTTTTATAAATATTTAATCTATGGATCCAAATATAAGCACAGCTTTAGAGCTCCTTGCAATTGGAATGCTTACGGTTTTTACCATTTTAACTTTTGTTGTTTTAATAGGAAATGGCATTATAATTTTTGTAAATAAAGCTTTTCCAGAAGATAAAAGAGCGAAGAAAATTCTTCATAAAGTTCTTCATCTTGAGAATGCGAAAGAAAAATTTAGTAATAAAAAACTTGCAGCTATTGTCAGCGCTGTTGATATTTTCACCGGAGGAAAAGGCAAAGTTGTAGAAATTAAAAAAATAAAAAAATAAAAATATGGGACGAGAAATAAAATTTAGTCTTCTTTATAGAGATATGTGGCAATCGATGGGCAAATATGTTCCACGTGTTGACCAGTTAGTCAAAGTTGCTCCGGCAATTATTGATATGGGTTGTTTTAGGAGAGTTGAAACCAACGGAGGAGGTTTCGAACAAATAAACCTACTATTTGGTGAAAACCCAAATAAAGCGGTTAGAGATTGGACGCAACCGTTTAATGATGTAGGAATACAAACTCACATGTTAGAAAGAGCTTTGAATGCTATTCGTATGAATCCAGTTCCTGCTGATGTTCGCGAATTAATGTTCAAAGTAAAAAAGAAACAAGGAACAGATATTTCACGTTCTTTTTGCGGACTAAACGACCCTCGAAATTTAGAAAATTCTATAAAGTTTGCTAAAAAAGGAGGAATGATTTCTCAGGCATCTTTAAGTTTGACTTATTCTAAGGTTCATACTGTAGAATATTATTCTAAATTAGCAGAGAAATTAATTGAACTTGGAGCAGATGAAATTTGCATAAAAGATATGGCAGGAATTGGTCGTCCAGTTTTTGTTGGTAGGATTGTTAAAAACATAAAAAAAAGACATCCAAAAATTATTGTTCAATATCACGGACATTCTGGACCTGGTTTTTCTGTTGCTTCTACTCTTGAAGCGGTAAGAGCTGGCGCTGATTATATAGATGTTTCTATGGAGCCACTTTCTTGGGGAACAGGACATGCAGATTTAATTACCATTCAAGCGATGTTAAAAGATGCTGGTTATAAAGTTCCGGACATTAACATGAAAGCATATATGGAAGTGAGAGCTATGACGCAAGAATTTATTGATGATTTCTTAGGTTATTATATTAATCCAAAAAATCATTTTATGAATTCATTACTTATCGGTCCTGGTTTACCTGGAGGAATGATGGGAAGTTTAATGGCTGATTTGGAAAATAATTTGAAAAGTATAAATAAATCTCTTAAAAAACAAGGAAGACCAGAATTAAATCAAGACGGTTTATTGATAGAACTATTTAATGAAGTTGCATATATTTGGCCTAAACTTGGCTATCCACCACTTGTTACTCCTTTTAGTCAATATGTTAAAAACGTTGCTCTTTTTAATGTTATGCAAATGTCAAAAGGAAAAAAACGTTGGTCTATGATAGATGACAATACTTGGGATATGCTTACAGGAAGATCTGGGAAATTAATTGGTGAAGTTGCTCCGGAATTAATTGCTATGGCAAAAAAACAAGGTAAAGAATTTTATACGGGTGTTCCTCAGGATTTATATCCAAATGATCTTCATGTTTATAAAAAAGAGATGCAAGATAAAGGATGGGATTTTGGGCAAGATGATGAAGAATTATTAGAACTTGCAATGCATCCTCAGCAATATCGCAATTATAAATCTGGAAAAGCAAAAGCGGATTTTGAAGCTGATATTAAAAAACGTAAAGCAACAAAAACAGAGGTAAAAACGGATAAAATTTCAACAAGTAATACTATGAATTTTGCTCCAAAAACTCTAAATGTAGATGTAAACGGAGAAAAATTTGTTGTAAAAGTTGATTATGATGGTTCTCAAAAACCAGCAAATACAGAGCTTAAAGAAGAAAAAACTTTTAAAAAGCCAGAAAATGCAAAAGAAATAATTGCTCCTCTGGAAGGAAAATTTTTCTTAACAAAAGATAATACAGAAACTGCCATTAAAGTTGGTGATATTATTAAAGAAGGAGATCTTATTGGTTATATAGAATCAATGAAAGTTTATAATGCTATTAGTGCCGATTGTTCGGGAAAAGTTATTGAAATAGTTGTTCAAAGCGGAGCTGAAATAGAAGAAGATGATGTATTAATTTTCGTAGAATAATTATTTGATATGACAATTTTCGATAATTTATTTAAAATGACTGGATTTGGAGCAATAACTCCTTGCACGGTTGTTATGTGGTTTATAGGTTTTATTCTGCTTTATCTCGGAATAAAGAAAAAATATGAACCATTATTATTAGTACCTATTGCTTTTGGTTTGTTGCTTGTGAATTTTCCCGGAGTTTTGCCGTCTGGTGAAAGCATGGGAGTTGTTACAGCAACCGACGAAAATGGAATTATGCACAAAACTCTTATTGAAATAGCAAAAGAACATGGAATTTTAAATTTTCTATATTATTCTTTGATAAAAACGGGTTTTCTTCCACCAATAATTTTTATGGGAGTTGGTGCGATGACGGATTTTGGTCCTATGTTAAGAAATCTAAGATTAGCATTTTTTGGTGCTGCTGCACAAATAGGAATTTTTACTATGATTTTTGCTGCACTTTTTAGTGGTCTTTTTGATATGAACGAAGCATCTGCCCTTGGAATTATTGGTGGTGCTGATGGTCCAACAGCAATTTATACAACCATTATACTTGCAGACCATTTACTCGGTCCAATTGCAATTGCCGCTTATTCTTATATGGCACTTGTTCCGGTTGTAATTCCTATGGTTGTGAAACTCCTAATGAGTAAAAAAGAGTTGAAAATAAATATGCGAGAAATGGATAAAAAATATCCTAAAAAACGTGAAATAAAAAATATACATACTGTAAAAATTTTATTTCCAATAATTCTTGCACTTATTATTGCGATACTTGTTCCTTCGGCTTTACCACTTGTTGGAATGTTACTTTTCGGAAATTTATTAAAAGAAATCGGAGAAAGTACAAGTCGTCTTTCGACAACTGCTTCTGGTCCTTTAATGAATATTGCAACTATATTTCTTGGTCTTTGTGTTGGAGCGACTATGACAGCAGAAGCTTTTTTCGATTTAAAAACAATAGGAATTATAGTAGGAGGATTTTTTGCTTTTGCTATTTCTATAGCAGGAGGAATTATTTCGGTAAAAGTTTATAATTTGTTTGCTGAAAAAAAAATCAACCCTTTAATTGGTGCAACAGGTTTAAGTGCTGTTCCTATGGCTTCTCGTGTTGCTAATGAAATTGCATTTCCGGAGTAATTGGTTCTGCAGTTGCTGCCGGTGTGTTAATCTCATTTCTTTCGTAGAATTTTTATTATATAAAAAAATTCCAAATTAAAAATTTGGAATTTTTTTTTGATAAAAATTCTCCAAAAAATCTAAATATTTTAATAATTTTTTATTAATAAAAAAATTTTTTTCAAATTCACCCAAAATTTTGATTTTTTTTTTGCCAAAATTTTAATGCTTTTTAATTAAAAAAATTTTTTTTAAATTCGTCCAAAATTTTAATGTTTTTTAATCTCAAAAAAAAATTTTTTTTCAAAAAACGCCCAAAATTTTAATATTTTTATAATTTCAAAATAAAAAAAATTTTTTTTCAAAAAAATCCAAAATTTTAACATTTTAAAAAATACAACATTGGAGTTTTTTTTTTTTAACACCAATGTTTCGACATCAAACATCGGTGTTAAAAAAGAATACCAATGTTAAAAAAATTTTTTTCAAAAAACGCCCAAAATTTTAATATTTTTCAATTTCAAAATAAAAAAAATTTTTTTTCAAAAATCACCCAAAATTTTAACATTTTAAAAAATACAACATTGGAGGTTTTTTTTTAACACCAATGTTTCGACATCAAACAATGTTAAAAAAATTTTTTTCAAAAATCGACCAAAATTTTAATATTTTTATAATTTCAAAATAAAAAAAATTTTTTTTCAAAAAAATCGCCCAAAATTTCAACATTTTTAAATATTATTTTCAATAATTTCAATTTCCTCATCATTTAATTGGTATAATTTATAAACCATTTTGTTAATTTCATTTTCAATTTTGTTAATTTGA
>NBLL01000076.1 GCA_002084355.1 Bacteroidetes bacterium 4572_128
TTTTCGAAAAACCGATTTCTTTTTTTTTTTTTTAACATTGGAGGTTTTTTTTTTAACCTCAAATGTTTGATTCGAACCTCCAATGTTGTTTTCGAAAAACTGATGTCGAAACATTTGAGGTTTAAAAAAAAACCTCCAATGTTATTTTCGAAAAACCGATTTCTTTTTCTTTTTTTTTTAACATTTGATGTCGAAACATTGGAGGTTAAAAAAAAAAACCTCCAATGTTATTTTCGAAAAACCGTTTTCTTTTTTTTTTTTTAACATTGGAGGTTTTTTTTTTAACCTCAAATGTTTGATTCGAAAATGTTATTTTCGAAAAACCGTTTTCTAATTTTCTTTTTTTTAACATTGGAGGTTTTTTTTTAACCTCAAATGTTTGATTACCTCCAATGTTATTTTCGATAAACCGATTTCTTTTTTTTCAACATTGGAGGTTTTTTTTTTTAACCTCCAATGTTTGATTACCTCCATTTTCAACATTGGAGGTTTTTTTTTTAACACCAATGTTTGATTACCGATGATGTCGAAACATTGGAGGTTAAAAAAAAAACCTCCAATGTTATTTTCGAAAAACCGATTTCTAATTTTCTTTTTTTAACATTGGAGGTTTTTTTTTAACCTCAAATGTTTGATTCGAAAATGTTATTTTCGAAAAACCGTTTTCTTTTTTTTGTTTTTAACATTGGAGGTTTTTTTTTTAACCTCCAATGTTTGATTACCTAATATTTATTTTTATCAAAAGAAAACGTACATTCAAATAAAAATATTAAAATATAAAGATTTTTTGAAACTTTTTTTCAAATTATACGTATATATGAAATAATTGTAAAATTATAAAAAAAGAAATTTTAAATACAATAAATATTTTTTTTTAACGTTTTAAAAATAAATAGAAAAAATTATAAAAAAAATTTGTTTTTTTGATTTTTTGATTATATTTGCAATAATTATTAATTATTAATTTTTTAAATAACGAAACGATGAAAAATTTAATTTACAAAATTTCGGCAGTTGTGATGCTTCTGGTCTTTGTAGGCACAACAAATTTGAAAGCAGCAGATTATCAGCTGTGTCCTGGTACGAATATTATATTCTATTCAGATGACCCGAACAATCCAGCGGATGTTGGCTCAATAGTTCATATACTTCCAGGTGTAGCTACTTATGCTTGGTCTATGGTTTATCCAAATGCAACTGATGCTTCTGGATTAATAACAGATTTAGTTGATTCTGATGGAACTCCTGATATTATAGGTAATAATATGTAATAATATTGTATCACTTAATTTTCCAATTGGTACGCAAACTGGAGTATATACTTTAACTGTTATTAAAACAGATGTAGGTGGTAATGGTTGTGCTGGAGATCCTATTACTTATACCATAGAGGTTCTTGATGTTAGTGCAACAATTGATGTAACTTCTGATGAAGATAATACAACAGCTCTTGTAAATGATCAATTTTGGTGTCCTGGTGATCTACCTTATGACTATACTTTCACTTTATCCGTAAATACTGGTACTCTTGATAACTTTGATCAAGTTTCTTATACAACATGGTACTCTTGATAACTTTGATCAAGTTTCTTATACAACACCCAACTGATGGTGCGTCTGATGCATTTGCAATTACAATAACAGGAATTCAATTTGATGTTACTACTACTGAAGGAACTTTTAATAATGTAACTTGTACTCAAGAAAGTATTGAAAATATGCTTGGAATTACTGCTGGTGTGGCTCCTTTTAATGCTACGTTCTACAACACAGTTGATGCTATTACTATAGATCACTTATAGAAATAAAATTTTCTTCAAATTATTTAAAAAAAGCACACAAATTTTGTGTGCTTTTTTTGAAATAAGATTTTTTTTATTAATATTTAAAATTTATTATTATGAAAACTACAAATATATGTATCGTCTTTATTTTAATTTTTTTACATTTTCAATTAAATACACTTTCTCAGGATTTCGAAGATTATATGGATGAAACCAATTTGTATAGTGTTACTGGTGGAGATGGTTCTACCTTTGATTGGATAATAGAAAATGAATATGGAGCCATTGTAATGACAGATGAAAATTCTGGCATTTTATCTGTTGATTGGGACGAAGCTGGCACTTATGTTATTTCTGTTATAGAAACTACTACAAATGGTTGTCAAGGTGAGGCTGTTATGGCCGAGGTTCTTGTTCTTGGTGGTACCATTGCTCCTCCTGAACAGCCGAATATAGAATTAATAGATTGTATCAGTATGCCTACTGCATTTTCTCCTAATAGTGATGGTCATAATGATGTTCTTCGTGTGCGAGCGAGTTGTGAAATTTCCAAAATAGATTTAAAAGTTTTTAACAGAAACGGTGTAATGCTTTTCCACAGTCAAAGCCTTGATGCTGTTTGGGATGGAAGTTATTCAGGCATTTCGCAGGAAATCGATGTTTATGTTTATTTTCTAACCGCTACATTAAAAAACGGACAAAAATTAGAAAAAAAAGGAAATGTTACACTTGTTAAATAATTTTTAACATTGGTGTTTTTTTTTTAACATTGGAGGTTTTTTTTCCAATGTTTGGTTCGAATTGGAGGTTTTTTTTAACAAAATATTTATTTTTTATTAAAAAAACATAATTTTGAGAATTAATTATTAATAATATATTTATTTGTTATGGGAATAAAAATCGAATATATTTATTTGTTATGGGAATAAAAATCGATAAAAGTCTAAATCCAGAAATTATCTGGGCTATGTTCAAAGAAAATGCTTTACAATTTAAAGAAAGCGCTAAAGAAACTGATAAACGTTTCAAAGAAATGGATAAACGTTTCAATGAAACTGATAAACGTTTCAAAGAAACAAGAGAGTTATTGGATGAAAAGTTTTTAGAAGTAAAAGTACTTTTTCAAAATACCGATAGAAAAATTAATAAAATGATTGGTCATTTTGATAAACAAATTGGAAAATTAATAGAGGCATTAACAGAACAATGCACGCTAAAACTTTTTCAAGGAATTGGTATTAATATAACACATTCCTCTCTTAATCCAGAAAGAAATCTTTATGGAAAAACTATGGAATTTGATACCATTTTGCTCAATAAAACAGAATTAGTAATAATTGAAGCTAAGGTAACTTTAACAAAACAGAAGGTTTATCAATTTGCAAAAAAAATGGAATATTTTAAGACATTTTTTTCTGAATTTAAATCTTATAAAGTTTATTCTTGTCTCGCTTATTTAACATCAAAATCTGATGCTGAAGAATTAGCAAATGAAAAAGGATATTTCTTAATAAAATTAAAAAAAGATAATTATTTCGAATTTAATAATTCTGAAAATTTTATTCCAACGATAAGTTAAAAATTTTGAAATTTTTTTTTAATTATAAAAAATCATTAAAATATTGACGTTTTTTTGAAAAAAATTTTTTTAAATTATAAAAAATCATTAAAATATTGCCGTTTTTTTGAAAAATTTTTTTTTAATTTTAAAAAATCATTAAAATATTGACGTTTTCTTGAAAAATTTTTTTTTAATTTCGAAATTAAAAATTATTAAAATTTTGGACGATTTTTGAAAAAAATTTTTTTTAATTTCAAAATAAAAAATGTTAAAATTTTGGTCGAATTACGAAAAAATTTTTTTATTTTGAAATTAAAAAATATTAAAATTTTGGGCAATTTTTGAAAAAATTTTTTTTAATTAAAAAATGTTAAAATATTTGGGCGTTTTTTGAAAAAATTCGTTATAAAAAAAATACTATTATTAAATATTTTTTTAATTAAAAGATTATTTATCTTTTAATTTTGTCAAAATTAAAAGATAAATATCTAAATACTTTTTATTTTAAAAATTTTATCTTTTTAAACTTTCTTCATGTCTAAATAATTTGATTTCAATCCTTCTCCTACTATCATCCAATTTATTATTATAATCATCATCTAAATTATAATCAAGTTTAACTAATTGTCCTGCAGAATATGGTAACCAATATTTTATATCTTTTAAACGTTCTTTATTTTGAAATTTTTTTAAGAAAAAAGTAACAGAAACAGAACGCATTATTCCTAAATCAACATTACTTCCAGCAATTAAAAATTTGGTCGCTTTTTCAAAAAAAAAAATTTTTTTTTAATTTAAAAATCATTAAAATTTGGTCGCTTTTTCAAAAAAAAAATTTTTTTTTTAATTTAAAAATTCATAAAATTTGGTCGTTAAAAAAAAATTTTTTTTTTAATAAATTAAAATCATAAAAAATTGCCGTTTTTCCAAAAAAATGCATTTTTTTGGAAAATTTCATTTATATAAAAACAAATAATTTCTTATTATTTTCAAAATCCATTTAATGTCATTGTAACAGTAGGAATTAATAAAAGCCAACCAATTAAAATTAAAATTAAAATTAGTGGAGTTATCCATTTCACCCATTTTTCATAAGGAATTTTAGCAACACCAATAACGCCAATTAAAACTCCTGAAGTGGGAGTAATTAAATTAGTAAAACCGTCACCAAATTGAAATGCCATAACTGTCGCTTGTCTGGAAACACCGATTAAATCAGAAAACTGAGACATCATTGGCATTGTTAAAGCCGCTTTTGCCGAACCAGAAGGAATAATTACATTTATTATATTTTGAAATAAATACATCATAGAAACAGAAGCAATTTTACCCATATCATTCATAGAAGTAGAAATATAATGTAATAAAGTATCTATAACTTTTCCATCTTCAAGAACAACTAAAATTCCACCAGCAAGTCCAACAACAAAAGCCGCCGAAAGTATGTCTTTCACTCCTTCAATAAATAAATTTGTTATTTTATTTGGTGAATAATTCATGGAAGCTCCGGTGAAAATTCCCATTACAAAAAACAAAGTAGCAATTTCTTTTACATACCAACCATAAGCCATAACTCCTATAATTAAATAAATTATCGTATAAATTAATAAATTTAAGACAAAAAAATGAACAGATTTTCGTAGAAAAATCACACTTGAAATTGCAAAAATTACAGTAGAAATAGGAATTATTGGAACAATTACTGAAGAATTTCCAACTTTTAACTCGCTATAAGTATGTGTAAACGAATAAGTTATCATAATTCCCATTAAAATTAAATAAATTATCCAAGCAGAATGTGGAGTTTCATATTTTATATTTACCACATCTGTTTCTCCTTTTTTCCTCCAATATTTATCTTCCTCGTAAACTATAGAACTTTTAGGATTTTTTTTAACTTTATTCGCATAATAAAGTATGTAGGAAATTCCAACAAAATTAATAATTAACCAAGCAAAAAAACGAAATTCTATGCCAGAAAATAAGGGTAAACCTGAAATAGAAATAGAAAGCGGAACAAAAATAATTATAAATGCGATAGTTTCTTCGCTCATTCCAAAAGTTGCTCCAAAAAGACTAAACAATAACATAATTAAGACAATTATAATATTGTTAGAGCCAATTTTTTTTATAATTTTAAAATTTTCCAAACTTTTTGTAAATTTTAAAAAAGAATAAATGCCGACATCTATCGCTCTACTATTATTCATTATCCAAAATGCTCCGCCAATAATTAAAATAAAAACAATAATATCACTTTTATCTACAAAACCATCAAACATTGCAGAAAACATTTGCCACGTTTGTGGTTCGCTATTTTCTACATATTTAAAAGAATTATTTACAATTACTTGACGCTCGACACCATTTACAATTTTTGTCTCTCGTTCATATTTTCCCGCAGGAATTATCCAAGTTAAAACAGACGCAAAAACTACTATGTAAAAAACTATTACATAAGTATGCGGTATTTTTATTTTTTTTAACATAATTAAAATTTTTTATAAATTTATAAAAAAAAACCCAAATAAAAATACAATCTTTTAATATTATTTACAGATTGAAATATTTTGTTTTTTTGAAAACAATTTTATCTAATAGTTTTTTTGTATAATTTTTTAAATTTAAAAACATTCAAAAAAATCTAATAGTTCTTTCATTTTTTCATTTTGAAAATCAAAAAATCCTTTTTTAGCTCCCAAACCAAGACTATTTACAATAGGATTTTTTGTAGCAAGAAAAATTTGAATTATTGATTTTTCAATTTTTTCTGGCTTTTCTGATAAACAATCAATAAATTTTTTAATGCAATTAAAATCTTTATCTTCTTTAATTATTTCTATACATAAATTCTCTAAAGCTCCTTTTTTATTTTTATTTGGCATAATAAAGATTCCAACTCTTAGATTATTGTTTTCCTCAGAAAATGAATGACCTTTTTTAGGATAAGGTAAATAAGAATTTTTTAAAGAATAAATTAATGATTCAAAAGCAGAATTATAATTTTCATCAGCATCACGAATTAAACCAAAATGAGTAACTTCATCAAAACCATCTAATTTTGTTAATAATTTAATTTTATCTTTAAATTTACTTTTCCCACCAAAATTAATAATTTGAAAATCATTTATATCATTTTTTTCAAAAAAAGCTTCAAAAAAATTAACTTCATCTTTTCCCTCTACAGCAATTATTTTTATTTTTTCAATTTCAATTTTGTTCATCTTAATTCCCAATTATCAATTAATAATTCTTCAAGTTCTTCATTTGTAAAAGAATAAGCTTTATGTTCTTTTTCTTTTTTTGCAATTCTATAAAGACTTATATCATCTTTTTCTTCTTGATGTTTATTGAATAAAAATGATTCTTGAAATGCTTTTATACATTCATAAGAATGTGTAGTGGCAAATATTTGGACATTATATTCCCTGGACATATCGAAAATTGTTCTCCATAAAATTTTTAAAGTTTTATGATGTAAACCATTTTCAATTTCGTCAATAAAAATGAACCCATTTCTTTGATTAGCAATTGTTACGATTATCGAAAGCAATCTTATAATTCCATCGCCCATTACATTAATTGGAACTAATTCAGATAAACCAGCATCACAATAAATTAAATTATCTGTCCCAATACTTATATTTTCTATATTCTTATCAATTTTTTTCAAAATATTAATAATTCCAAATATTTTTTTTTTAATAATTAAATTATTTAATTTTTCTGGCAATAATTTTAAAATACTTTTTGGATTTACATAAGTGCCTATTATTGTCTCCCTATAATTTATGGGTCTTTTTTCTTCAAATAAAATTCCTTTTCTATATATTGCAGCTTTATATTTTTTTTTATCAATTTTAAAATTATAATCTAAACCATTTATATTTTTATTATCAGATAAAGTATCAAAATATGGATTTTTAAAAAAATTCTCATCAAAGGTTGAAGTGGTTTCGTTATTTTCTTTTTCATAATAAGGTCCAATTTTTAATTCTCTAATTTCATTCCTAATTTTTGCTTTTATTTCTATACCACTTTCATAATCCATTTTATAAAAAATTAATTTATGATTTTTACCTTTATCAAACAAATAATCAATATCTCTAAATTGATTTAGAGTTAAAGGTATTTTCGGATTTGAAACCCCAGTAATAATAAATATTGCTTCCAATATTGATGTTTTACCGCAATTATTGCTACCAACAAAAAGGTTTATATTTTTTAAATTTAAAACATCAATTTTATTAATGCTACGAAACCTATTTATTGAAATTTCTTTGAACATAATTTTTTATAAATTATTTTTTACAAAATTACATTTTTTTTAATAAAAAAAAATCTTATAAAGTATTTTTTAATATCATTTTTTTGAAAATCATAAAATTTTTGCCAAATTTGAGAAAATTTTTTTATTATAAAATTTGAATTTTTAAAATTTTATTTTTTTTTACGTTTTTAAAAAAATATTTTATTTTTAATAAAATATTAAAATTATATCTATTCATATATTTTTTATTAAAAATTTAAAAAAATGAATTATTTAGAAAAAATAAAGAATAAAATTTTTACAAAAGAAAGTTTTAAAAAAATTTTAAAAACTCTAAAATTACAAAATCAAAAAATTGTTTTTAGCAATGGTTGTTTTGATTTAATTCACAGAGGACATATTGATTATCTTGCCAGAGCAAAAAATTTAGGGGACATTCTTATAATTGGCTTAAATACAGATATTTCTGTAAGAAATTTAAAAGGCGAAAAAAGACCTATACAAGATGAATATTCCAGAGCTTTTCATTTATCATCTTTTTGTTTTGTTGATTATGTTATTCTTTTTTCCGAAGAAACACCTTATAATTTGATAAAATTTATCAATCCAAATATACTTGTAAAAGGTTCAGATTATAAAAAAGAAGACATAATTGGCTACGATATTGTAAATAAAAATGGAGGCGAAATAATTACCTTAGATTTTATAGATGGTTTTTCCACTTCTAAAATTATTGAAAAAATAATTAATTAGATTTTGTTTTTCACTTCTAAAATTATTGCAAAAATAAAAAATAATTAAAATTTTTATTTATTTTTGCAAAAAAAAATAAATATAAAAAATTATGGTTGGAATAAAACCTGCTGAGGTTTCTCGAATTTTAAAACAACAATTACAAGGATTAAATATAGATGCTGAATTGGAAGAAGTTGGTACGGTTTTGCAAGTTGGAGACGGAACAGCACGAATACATGGACTTTCTAATGTACAAGCAAACGAAATAGTAGAATTCGATAGCGGTGTAATGGGAATAGTTTTGAACCTGGAAGAAGATAATGTCGGAGTTGTTTTGCTTGGTCAAACGGAAAAAATTAAAGAAGGAGACACCGTAAAAAGAACAAAAAATATTGCTTCTATTAAAGTTGGCGAAGGTTTACTTGGTCGTGTAATTAATACTCTCGGAAAAGCAATAGATGGAAAAGGAGCAATTCAAGGGAAATTATACGAGATGAATATAGAACGTAAAGCGCCCGGTGTAATTTTTAGACAACCTGTAAAAGAGCCTTTGCAAACTGGAATTAAAGCGATAGATGCTATGATTCCAATTGGTCGTGGACAACGAGAATTAATTATTGGTGATAGACAAACAGGAAAAACTGCAATTGCAATAGATACTATTATAAATCAAAAAGAATTTTATGATAAAGGTGAAACAGTTTTTTGCATTTATGTTGCCATAGGTCAAAAGGGTTCTAATGTTGCAAATATTTATAAAACTCTCGAAAAATACGGAGCAATGGATTACACGGTAATTGTTTCGGCAACTGCTTCTGACCCAGCGGCTTTGCAATTTTATGCTCCCATGTCAGGTGCTTGCATAGGCGAATTTTTTAGAGATACTGGAAGACATTCTTTGATTATTTATGATGATTTATCTAAACAAGCAGTTTCTTATCGTGAGGTTTCGCTTCTTCTAAGACGACCTCCGGGACGTGAAGCTTATCCAGGTGATGTTTTTTATTTGCATTCGAGATTACTGGAGCGTGCTGCTAAAATTATTGAATCTGACGACGTAGCAAGACAAATGAATGATATTCCGAAATCTATTAAACATCTTATAAGAGGTGGAGGTTCCATGACAGCACTTCCAATTATTGAAACTCAGGAAGGAGATGTTTCTGCATACATTCCAACAAATGTAATTTCTATTACTGACGGACAAATTTTCCTCGAAACAAACTTATTTAATTCGGGAATACGTCCAGCGATTAATGTTGGGATTTCTGTTTCTCGTGTTGGCGGTTCTGCACAAATTAAATCTATGAAAAAAGTAGCAGGAACTTTGAGAGTTGACCAAGCACAATATAGAGAGCTAGAAGCTTTTGCTAAATTTGGTTCTGATTTAGATGCAGCAACAAAATCTGTTCTTGTAAAAGGTGCAAGAAATGTTGAAATTTTGAAACAAAAACAATACACACCTTTTAAAGTGGGAGAACAAGTTGCTATTTTATTTTGCGGAACAAAAGGACTTTTAAAAGATGTACCAACGAATAAAGTAAAAGAATTTGAAATTGAATTTTTGGAACTTTTAAATGTAAAATATTCTAAAATGATGAAAGAATTAGCAAAAGGTAAACTTTCTGACGAATCTATAAATTCTATTAAAATGCTTGCTTCAAATATTGCAAATAAATATAAAGAATAAATTTTAAAAATTTTATGGAAGAAATAATTTATTATTGTTTTTTAATTTCTTTTTTATTTTTTTTAATTTTAAAATTAAAATCGGAATTACATATTTTTCAATTAAATTCATATAGGAATATTCGCTATTGGCGATGGCATAAAAAGAATTTTTTTAATTTAAAAAATAATGTTTCTAATGGAATTATGATGCTGTCGACAATTTTTATTTTTTTAGAACTTTATATTTTTTCTTCCATAATTTTAATTCTTTTATTTAATTTTTTCATTATAAAATTTATAAGAAAAAAATATAAGAAGAAACTTGTTTTTACAAAAAGAGCAACACGTTTATTTATTACACAAATTATTTTATCTTTTTTATATTTAAGTTTTATCTTTACAAAAGATTTTTCAAATTTAAATGTTTTATATATTATTATATTTGTAATTTTCATTTTTGCAATTTCTATAATTGCCAATATTGTTGTTTCCCCAATTGAAATTTATATTAATAATTGGTATTATAAAGATGCTAAAAAAAATTTAAAATCTAATCCTAATTTGTTAATTATTGGAATTACAGGAAGTTATGGAAAAACAAGCACAAAACATTTTTTAAAAAGAATTTTATCAGAAAAATATAATGTTTTAATTACGCCAGGAAGTTATAATACAACTATGGGAGTTGTGCGAACAATAAGAGAGTTTTTGAATTCTACTCATCAAATATTCAGAGCAGCATTTGGAGACTTTTAAGAATTTAAAAAATATACAAAAAACAAAATTTGAATTGGTAGATTCTATTTCTAATGAAGGTTTTGTTGTTTTAAACGACGATTATGAATTAATTAATGAAAAGAAAAACAAAATTAAAAATACAAAATCTTATTTTTATTCCTTGAAAAATGGATTTTCTGATTATTATGCAAAAAATATTTTTTTTACGAAAAACGGCACAAAATTCGAGATTTATGAAAAAGAAAAATTAATTTTAAATTTGGAAAGCAAATTAATGGGTGATTATAATATTTCAAATATTCTTGCTTCTTGCGTAGTTGCCTTGAAATTGGGCGTAAAAAAAGAAAATATTTATTATGCCGTAAAAAAATTAGAATCTGTAAAACATAGATTAGAGATAAAAAAACAATCAAATGGAATTACAATTATTGACGACGCTTTTAATTCAAATCCTGTAGGAGCAAAAATGGCTCTTAATATTTTGAAAAATATTGACGGCGAAAGAAAAATTATTGTAACTCCGGGTATGATAGAATTGCAAGATAAACAGGATTTTTTCAATCAAAAATTTGGTGAACAAATTTCTAAATCTTGTGATTATGTTATTCTCGTTGGCAAAAAACAAACCACTTCTATTTTTAAAGGTTTAGAAAAAAATGCTTTTAAAAAAGAAAAAATTTTTATTGCAAAAAATTTATCGCAAGCTTCTAAACATTTAAGAGAATTTGCGAAAAAAGGAGATGTTATACTTTACGAAAATGATCTTCCTGATACTTTCGAAGAAAGTTAATTTTTTAAATTATAAAATTCATTAAAAAAATCCGTTTTTTTGAAAAAAAATTTTTTTTAAATTATAAAATTCATTAAAAAAATCCGTTTTTTTGAAAAAAAATTTTTTTTTAATTATAAAATTCATTAAAAAAATCCGTTTTTTTGAAAAAAAATTTTTTTTTAATTATAAAATTCATTAAAAAAATCCGTTTTTTTGAAAAAATTTTTTTTTTAAATTATAAAATTCATTAAAAAAATCCGTTTTTTTTGAAAAAATTTTTTTTTATTTTTTTGAAAAATTTTTTTTTAAAATTATAAAATTCATTAAAAAAATCCGTTTTTTTTTGAAAAAATTTTTTTTTAAAATTATAAAATTCATTAAAAAAATCCGTTTTTTTGAAAAAAAATTTTTTTTTAATTATAAAATTCATTAAAAAAATCCGTAAAAAAATCCGTTTTTTTGAAAAAAAATTTTTTTTTAATTATAAAATTCATTAAAAAAATCCGTTTTTTTGAAAAAATTTTTTTTTAAATTATAAAATTCATTAAAAAAAATCCGTTTTTTTTGAAAAAATTTTTTTTTAAAATTATAAAATTCATTAAAAAAATCCGTTTTTTTGAAAAATTTTTTTTTTTTAAATTATAAAATTCATTAAAAAAATCCGTTTTTTTGAAAAAAAATTTTTTTTAAAAAAATTCATTAAAAAAAATCCGTTTTTTTGAAAAAAATTTTTTTAAAATTATAAAATTCATTAAAAAAATCCGTTTTTTTGAAAAAATTTTTTTTTTAAATTATAAAATTCATTAAAAAAATCCGTTTTTTTCCGTTTTTTTGAAAAAAAATTTTTTTAAAATTATAAAATTCATTAAAAAAATCCGTTTTTTTGAAAAAATTTTTTTTTAAAATTATAAAATTCATTAAAAAAATCCGTTTTTTTGAAAAAAAATTTTTTTTT